>NZ_WQGG01000006.1:0-226257 GCF_013034565.1 Ruegeria sp. HKCCA5491 | reverse complement strand
AAACCCTCTCTTATCAAATCGACCTAAAATGTCCCATTGGCGCTGACGTCAGACATACCATACAAAAGTAAAGCCCCCTGCAGTAGACACCAAGCCAAGTTTGTGAGCCACTCAGCCGTTGCTTT
This sequence comes from Ruegeria sp. HKCCA5491, assembly GCF_013034565.1. Lineage (NCBI taxonomy): Bacteria > Pseudomonadati > Pseudomonadota > Alphaproteobacteria > Rhodobacterales > Roseobacteraceae > Ruegeria > Ruegeria sp. HKCCA5491. The sequence goes on along the minus strand of NZ_WQGG01000006.1, from coordinate 226,132 downwards.
AGCCTTCGAATTCGCGTCTTTCAAAATATTCCCCCCCGCAGCGTCGCGCGCCTGATCTAGCGTCGGTAACCAACCGAGTGAGACCTGCATGCGACTATGAACAGGTTTTTTTCGAGCCGATTAGTTGTGCCAGTTTTGTGCCAATTGCTCGTGGAATCGCGTGAAATTTGTGCCAATTTGGGTGAAAATCGTACAATGCAATTTATAACGTGCAGTATGAGCGGCGCGATGAGATGCTAAAATATCGTTTATTATCAAGGGTTATGGCGGAGACGAAGGGATTCGAACCCTCGAAACCATTCCTGGTTTACTCCCTTAGCAGGGGAGCGCCTTCGACCACTCGGCCACGTCTCCGCTGGCGGGTATATCCTTGCCTGCGCACCAGATACAAGGCGATTTTCCTGCGCTTCGCCAATTTTCTAAAAACCGACACTCATTTGATATTCCAAGCTGGGTCACATGCGAAAGAACGGCAGAGCAGCCCCTGCTCGATATGCACCCAAGCCAATGAAAAACATGCAGAAAGTCAGGATACTTGCCAAAAGCACGATGTTTAAGGCATATTTGGTCAGACATATTTTAAGCCATATCAATAAAAAGACTGATTTTTCAGAGGTTCAAACCGGGCAGTGAGCACATCGCTCACGACATATTCTATTTGGGGGAATAGACGCTTGGCCTGGTTCAGAGTTATTTTTGTTATTCTTTGTGTGTCTCTTATGCCTGTTCAGGCGATTGCCAACATCGGGACGGTTATCGGAGTTAAACAAGGCGCCAAGATCACACGCGCCGGAAATTCGCAGCCATTGGAATCGGGAATGGAAGTCGTCTCGGGCGACGCGATATCCACTGATGGCAATGGACTGGTCCAGTTGGTTTTTGTCGATGAGACAAAGATCGCGATTGGCCCGAATGCCAGTATGGTTCTGGACGTGACGATGTTGCGCGGCAACCGCAAAGCCAAGTCATTTGCGGTACAGGCACTCGGCGGCAGCTTTCGGTTTATCTCGGGCAAAAGCAAGAAACGAGCCTATTCGATCCGAACGCCGACCGCGACGATGGCAGTTCGCGGCACGACGTTTGACATGTGGGTCGTCCCCGGCAGCCAAAGCGCCATGCTGGTGCTGGAAGGAAATGTTCAAATGTGCAGCCTCAGCGGAAGCTGTCGCGCAACCGGACGGCAGTGCAGCCTGTTCGCCACGAGCGAAAGCGGAAGTGTCGGTCGCCCTGTGGATCAAGCACAGTATGAGTTGGCTTTGAGCAATGGATTTCCCTTCATTCAGTCTCAGGAAAACTTGCTCAGCCCGTTGCAGATCGACATTGGTGGTTGCGCGGGAGAGCTTGCGCCGGTCCCGGTCCTGAAGTCTGATGCTCAGTTTCAAACGCCTGGAAGACCGCGCAGGGCAGCATTCCGCGAAACGCCTCGCAATGCCCCCCCTGCCCCAGAGCCCCGGTCGCCAGAGCCACCTGCGCCGGAGCCACCTGCGTCAGAACCACCAGCACCAGAGCCACCCACGCGGGAACCGCCTGCGCCAGAACCACCTGCACCGGAACCTCCGGCACCTGAGCCAGAAACCAAGACAAACCGGTCCGGCCATGGGGATGGCAGCAATCCCGGAGGGCAAACCAGAAATTCACGCGGCTTTGGCAATCCCGGAAAGGGCAAAGGTCCGGGGCACGGAAAGGGCAAAGGTAAAGGCAATCAAGCAGCGCGTTAACAAGGGCATAGCCCGCTGACTTCGGAGGTTAACGTGACCGTGAAGCCCAAAGAAAGAACACCTCGCCGGCGTGGTTTTCGACTGGTGGGTCTGGGTCTGATCCTGATCGGATGTTTCATCAGGGTCATGGATCCTTATCCCGTGCGGATGACGCGGCTGGTTTACTTTGACATTCTACAACGCGCCATGCCCAGAGAGTACAACCCTGATCTGCCTGTTCGGGTTCTGGACATTGACGAAAAGTCTCTGGCGAATTGGGGCCAGTGGCCTTGGCCCAGAACCTTATTGGCCCAGATGGTAGAAAACCTGGGCGAATATGGTGCCGCAGCCATTGCGTTCGATATGCTCTTTGCCGAACCAGACAGGTATTCTCCGGTTCGGTTGCTGAATGATCCAGCGCTCGCTGGCGTGGTGACGGTCGAAGATCACGCGCAAAAGATGGACTATGACGTGCTGTTCGGAATGGAGGTCGCCAATTGGCCCGTGGTCATGGGAACGGCTGCTCGATTGTCTGACGAAGGCAATCAGGTCAGCCCGACGGCAGGGATTATTGAAATTGGGGAAAATCCGACCGCTGGCTTGATCTCGGTTCCTTATTGGACCCCGATCGCCGCCCCTCTTGATCGCAGCACCGCCGGGATCGGCGGCGTCAACGTCTCACCTCTGGGCGGAACGGGAATTGTACGACGGGTTCCAGTTCTGTGGGGCGGCCCGAGCGGCCCCATGCCCGGCCTGGGGATCGAAGCCCTAAGGGTTGCCATCGGCGCGCCTTTTATCCTTGCCGAAGGTGCATCCGACGAAGAAGGCATCATGCTTGCTGTCGAACTGGGGGATTTTCGCTTGCCAACAACCGAAAACGGCGAGGTTTGGATCAGGTACAGACATGACCAGACAGAGCTGTACCTCTCTGCCGACGATGTGATGCAAACCCCGGATGACCCGGATTTGAGGGCTGAAATCGAGGGTCGGATAATTTTAATCGGGACATCTGCGGCCGGCTTGTTCGACATGCACCTGACGTCATTGGGGGAATCCGTTCCCGGCGTGTCGATCCACGCCCAGATGCTGGAACAGATCATTACGGGCGAGATGCTCAGCCGGTCTGACGTGACCGCCGCACTCGAGCTTTTGTCCTTTGTCCTGCTTGGCCTGATTGTGATCGCGGTCATGTCCAGCTTTGGCGCGGTCGCCTCATTCGTCGCCGGCGGTGCGGCGGCGGGTGTTGTTCTGGGCACCAGTTGGCTGGCCTTTCAGAACCAGCTTGTCCTGTTCGATGTGACATTTCCCTTGATGGGCGGAATGGCGAATTTTGGGATGCTTGCCGGCTATTTGTTCGTTTCGACCGAGCGGGAGAAAAGGGAAATCCGGCAGGTCTTTTCCCACTACGTCGCCCCCGAGATTCTGGACGAGATGGAAGTATCCGGTCACAGTCTGCAGCTGGGCGGTGAAACGCAGGAAATTACCGTCATGTTTTCGGACATCCGGGGATTCACGCCATTGTCGGAATCTGTGTCAGCCACCGATCTTGTCGCGTTGTTGAACGAGCTGTTCTCGCAAGTGGGCGATCAGATTCTGAAGGAACGAGGGACAATCGACAAATTCATCGGTGACGCGGTGATGGCGTTCTGGAATGCGCCCCTGCCCGTTGAAGATCATCCTTGCAGGGCAGCGTATGCCGCCTTGTTGATGCGCAAAGCACTGACAGAATTCAATGCATCGGACGTTATGCGAGGCAGACCTCCGATTGCCTTGGCAACGGGCTGCGCCACGGGGCAGGCCTGTGTGGGTAATATCGGGTCGCGCAGCCGGTTCAACTACACCGTCATTGGGGATGTTGTTAACGTCGCGGCGCGGATCGAACAAAGTTGTCGCCATGTCGAATACGATATCTTGGTCTCAAGCTCGGTGCACCGCCTTGCCCGGCAGGATCTGGCGATGCTTGAGGCCGGGTTTGTCGATCTCAAGGGTAAATCCGATCTCGAAGCCGTGTACGCATTGGTTGGCGACAAAACAGTGCTCGACAGTCCGAAATTTAGAAAACTGTCAACGGCACACGGTGATCTGGTGGCTGCCATGCGGGACCGCCAATCCCACGTGCAGATCGAAAAGATGTGCCAGCGTTGTGCCATGATGGCTAAGGAAATCGAACCCGGCCTTCAACGCTTTTATCTCTCACTGCCCGGGCGGGCTGCGGATTTTCGGTCGGACGTCCAATCAAGCCAAGTGGTGTTCAGCCATCATGGTCGGGAAAGGCAGCCATCCGCATAGCGTTCATTCGGTCGCCCGTTCGGTACACTTGCATGTTCCCAGAATTAGTTCTGCTCAAACTGAACCAAGGTGTTTTCAATAAGAAACTGCGCTGCGGGCTCCAGTTGTTCTGTCGACAAGATCGAACGAAGCTCCGAGTTCAATATGTCCGTTTCCCAAGACTTCGCTGCAAGGGCAATCCACACGGCAAGCGGTGAATTCTGCTGCAACTCGCGTTTGAAAATGTCCAATATCTGCGTCTGAAACTCTGACCGGGCTGTACCGGCATCGGTCAATGCTCGGACCAAATCGCGTTTCATGTCCTGGGACAGGCTCTGCTGTTTCAGGGATGCCTCAATCGCCGTAATCGCGGCAGCACCATCAACCTCAATTCCCGCAAGCGCCCAGTCATAAAGATTCGTGTCGCCAGAGGCCAACGCCTGCTGATAGCGTGTTCTGACGGCGGCTTTGGCCGCCGGGTCTGACTGAAGGCCCAATAGCCGGATCACAGCAGGCGCGTAGGCCAGCCGGTTCACGGACCGCAATTCCTGCAGCAACGCGGCGGAAGATCCCTGATCGCGCAATTGCCGGACCATTGCATAGGGCGCACGGTGAAACTCGATCAAAGCCGCGTTTCGCAGCAACGCATCCTCATGCCCAAGATACGAGCCAAAAAAGGCGACGCGCGATGGGTCGTCGGTCTTTCCAAAAGCCCAGGACGCGCCTTGATGGCGTATCGCCTCCACGAAATTCGCACGCTCTGGCGTCATCAAGAAGCCTTTGATCCATCCCATAGACAGGCTACGTCCAGCCTTGTCCGGATATCCTGCACCGTAAATAATCAACACGCGTCTGCCGGGATCGGTGCGAAACGCGGATCGGGTCACGCTGTCGACCAGAAAGGGAATTTCCGGCAATGCGGAAAGCTGTTTTGCCGTGCCCTTCAGAATTGACACGGGTGAATAACTGAACGGGTTGTCCAAAGCCGGTGCAGCCAGAACGATAACGCGGGCGGACAATATACGATCTGCCAACGAGTATTCCGGCAGCGTTATGCAAACCGGGCATGCGGCCGACGGGCGCGGCCCGGCCAGGCTGCCTGCCAGAAATACCAAAGCCACCACTGTGACCAGCACTGAGCGCACCAAAAACCCTTTCGTTCTAAAGGCATTTGGGGGCAAGCGTACCTGAACGCCGCAAATTTTGCGAATGAACTCAGGTCATCAGAGGGTATTTCCCGACCCTAGACCGTCACATAAGGTCATTTTCAACGTCTTCAGCCGAGATACCCAACGAATCCAAACCATTCTCAAGATGGTCTGATAGGTGCGGCGTTCCGATCAGGTAATCCGCGCAGGGTGTTGATGCCTCGGCCTTGGCGGTTGCGATGGCCTCGGCCAGATCTTCGGCGAAAAAGCTTTCGCGCCCGATCCACATGACGGCGACCAGTTCGGCCTGTTCATCCTCGCTCATCCGGTCGATGAAAGCGCGCAATTCGCCCTCGGCCCGGTCCAGTTCGCGCCCCATCATGGCGACCTGAGCGACTTTTCTTGCCGAGATTTCCAACATGGCCCAACTCCTTCGTGTTCCCGGTTTCCAACCTACCAAAAACACGCTGCCGGGGCCTGAGTCTTTGATCTTACGCAAACAACCCGGGCTTATGGCTCGCGGACCCGCGAGACTGCATGATCCGGGACAGGGGCAGAGCGAAACGGACGAAACCTGGCCTTTTTCAACTTCAGTTTCAGCGCCTGCCACAGGATCAGGGCAAAAGCGCGCCGCGCGCCGAACGGTCTACGTATCAACGACCAAAGGATCGTCCGGTCCGTCAGCGCAGAACGCGGGCCGGTAAGCGTTGCAATCAACCCACCATTCTTTCGCCCGTAATCTATCCACACGCCGACCCTGTCCGCGCGGTAGTCAAATCGGAAGGTATAAGCACCTTCGATCTTCTGGAACGGTGACACATGCATCAGCTTGTCTGCCACGATCCGGTCCGAGGGCTGAATTGGCGCAAAATTTTGGTTGTGACACAGATAGCTGTGGCGCGTGCCATAGGTATTGGTCACTTCGGCCACAACAGCATAAAGCACGTCTTCCGCGTCGAAACAGAACCAGAAACTAACGGGGTTGAACACGTGACCGAAAACGCGCGGCTGGGTCAATAACATGATCCTGTTCGGCTGCGTGACACCGAGGTCATGGAATTGCTCACGCAGCCACGCGGCGCCGCGCCCTTTGCCGGGTTCTCCGCCGTGATCGCGATCCCGCCAGTTCGTCACATTTACCCCGTTGACGGTGAACAACGCGGGTGTGGGCCCGGTGTTTTCCGGGTCCAGCAGGATGTAGTCGACAGAATAGCGAAAAGCGTTTTCAATCGACCCTTTGCGGCCGTGAAACGTATGCCCTGCAATGTGATCGACCCGGTTCATGCGGCCTTTTCCATTCTGACTGTAAACCGTTCAAACGGCGGTCTTTTCCTCAAACCTTATACAGATATTCTACGAAACGAACGCCCATATGGATTATTATTTGCTGCAGAAACTGATCCATCTTGGGCAGGCCCGCGTAATGTGGTTATGTTTACCGAGATCGATACCGCGAGCTTGGATGAACCGGTGGCCGACGGGCCCCTAGCAAAAACCTGGCACGCGAAAGAACGTGTCAGGGGCAGGCCGGTGAACGAAGCAAACGGCAGTTGCAATACCAAGACCGAGTGGGTTGAACACGTCACCCGCATTCGGGATGCGCAGGATCAGGCGGCATTTGCCGAGCTGTTCCAATACTTTGCGCCACGTATCAAGGCGTTCCTGATTAAATCGGGGTCTGATGCGGCGATGGCCGAGGAATGCGCGCAAGAGGTGATGGCGACCTTGTGGCACAAGGCGCATCTGTTCGACCCCTCGCGCGCGACAGTGGCCACTTGGGTCTTCACGATCGCACGGAACAAACGCATTGACGTCTTGCGCAAGCAGCGGCGACCGGAACCCGAAGATCTGGGTTGGGGTCCCGAGGCTGAACCGGAACAACATGACGTCATTGCGTTGCAACAGGAAACCGCGCAATTGCGCGACGCATTGTCAGCGTTGCCACAGGCGCAGAGAGAACTGATCGAAAAGGCGTATTTCGGTGACCTGAGTCACCGCGAGATTGCGTCTCAGACCGGGTTGCCCCTGGGAACGATCAAATCACGTATACGGCTGGCGCTGGACCGCTTGCGCCACGCGATGAACTGAGATGATGACGATGAGCAACAAGATCAAACATCACCTGACAGATGACCTGCTGATGGCGTATGCTGCGGGCGGTTTTCCAGAAGCATTCGACCTGATGGTGGCAACGCACCTGTCCCTGTGTGACCATTGCCGTGCGCGCGCCGAGAGCTTTGAGGCCGTCGGCGGGTGCGTCCTGCAAGATCAGGACGAAAGCGTTGCGCTGAGCGACGGTTCACTTGCCGCAACCATGGCGCTGATCGCCAATGGCGCGCCGATTGCCAAGCCTGATCAACCCGGCTGTTCCGTGCTTCCCGCGCCACTACAGGATTATGTGGGCGGCGACGTGAATGACATCCAGTGGCGCGCGATTGGGATGGGCGTCAAACAAGCGATCCTGCCCACAACGCGCGAAGCCACAGCCCGGTTGCTGTTTATTCCTGCAGGGGCTGCCGTACCGGACCACAGCCACAACGGCATGGAACTGACAATGGTCCTGCAAGGGGCATTCTCGGACGAAGTCGATCACTTTGCGCGCGGCGATGTCGAGATTGCGGATGAAGACCTGCACCACACGCCAACGGCGGATATCTATGAGGATTGCATTTGCCTGGCGGTCACCGATGCACCACTGAAATTCAACAAACTGATGCCGCGCCTGTTCCAGCCCTTTCTACGCATCTGATCTGCGTCGCCGTTTTGTGTTATACAGAGACTTCGACCCTGCAATCGGAGGATGTATTCATGAAAGCACTTGCCCTGACACTTGCCTGTATCGGTTTCGCCACATCTGCCAGCGCTCAGAGCGTTGCCGACGTAAAGTTCGAGACAGGCAACTATGGCACGATGGTCAACGGAACCGTTACGGGCAAAGAATATTTTGACTACCGACTGGGTGCGAAGGCCGGGCAGGAACTGTTCGCAGAGCTTCAGGTCAGCGACACCAACGGGTATGGCGTAATTTATTTTAACATCCTGCCTCCGGGCAGTGACGGTGCCGCGATCTATAACGGGTCCATCAACGGAAATACCGCACGGGTTGAACTGCCTGAGGACGGAGATTACACGATCCGCGTCTACCTCATGGGCAATGACCGAGACTCCGATAAGACGGTTGGGTACAATCTGGACCTTTCGATCCAGTAGCGTTTAAGCTTCACTTTTACCAAGCGGCACCACGTTGGCGTGATCCTCTGGCGCGAGTTCCTCGAAATCAAAATTGTCCAGACGTTGTGCGCGACGCCCGGCTTTTTCGGCACTGATCTTGATGTCCGAGATATCCTTGGCCGCCTGTCCAAAGTGACGGTCCAGATTGGCCACGCGATCGCCCAGTCGTTCGACATCTTTGTGCAGCATTCCTAGTTCCTTGCGGATCGCACCAGCCTGTTCGCGCATTCGGGCGTCTTTCAGGATCGCGCGCATGGTGTTCAGCGTCGCCATGCAGGTGGTAGGGGACACGATCCAGACGCGCGCGGCAAACCCATCGCGGACCACATCGGGAAGACGTGCGTGCAACTCGGCATAGATCGCCTCGGACGGAACGAACATCAGCGCGCCATCGGCGGTTTCACCATCCAGAATGTACTTTTCTGAAATCGCCTTGATGTGGACCTTCACAGCGGCACCAAATGCCTTCAGGCACATTTCGACGTCGGATTTGGTTTGAGCCGCCGCCAGTGCCTCGAAATCCTCCAACGGAAATTTTGCGTCAATGACAATGGGTCCGGGCGGGTTGGGCAGATGGATAAGGCAATCCGCCCGCTTGCCATTCGACAACGTGGCCTGCAACGAATAGCTGTCAGCAGGCAGCGCCTTCGAGACGATGTCGTTTAGCTGAATCTCACCGAACATCCCGCGTCGTTGTTTGTTCGACAGAATGTCCTGCAACGACAGCACATCGCCCGACAGCTTGGTGATATTGTCCTGCGCCTTATCGATCGCCGCCAACCGTTCCTGCAATTGCGTCAGAGAGGTCGCGGTCTGTTTCGACGATCCATGCAGTGATTCCTTCATCCTCTCCTGCATCTCGGCCAGCGCGCGGGCGGATTTCATCGCGTTATCCGCCAGCCGGTCATTCATCTGCTGCTGCACCGAAGAAAGCCGCGCCTCAACCGTCTGGATCACCTGCACCTGCGCATTGGCCTGCGTGTCCGAGACATGTTGGAGTCCACCGCGCAACTGCTCCTGCCCTTGACCCAACTGCTGCACATTCTGCCCCAGATGCGCCATCTGCCGCGCCAACGGTTCTGCCATCCGCGCCGAGCGATTGGCGGCACGCAAAGACAAGAACAACAACAGCAGGATCAGCGCCACCACCCCGCCCCCGATCAGGATCACGGGGTCGTTCAACGCAACTTCTGTGCCAGCAATCTCGATCATGTCGCCTCGGATGTTCTTGTTTTATTCTTCATATCGCACGCGCGCGGTGGGTTCAACTGCGTCCGAACAAACGTTCGATATCAGCCAGTTTCAGCTCCACATAGGTTGGCCGCCCGTGGTTGCACTGTCCGGAATGGGGCGTCGCCTCCATCTCGCGCAGCAGGGCATTCATCTCTTCGGCCCGCATCCGGCGACCCGACCGGACCGAGCCATGGCAAGCGACGCGGCTGAGGATCGCCTCTATCCGCGCCTGTACGGTTTGGCTTTCGCCCTGATCGGCCAGTTCGTCAAGGATATCCAAAATCATCGCCCGGGCGTCGACCTCACCCAATATGGCCGGCGTTTCGCGCACCGCGATGGCACCGCCGCCAAAGGGTTCCAGCGTCAGGCCAAGGCGTGACAGGTCATCGGCCACGGCCATTAGACGGGCGCAGTCGCCATCGGACAGTTCTACAATCTCAGGGATCAGCAGCGCCTGCGCAGCCACCCCATTTTCCGCCATCTGATGTTTGAGCTTTTCATAAACCAACCGCTCGTGCGCTGCGTGCTGGTCGACGATCACCATGCCGTCTGCATTCTGGGCGATGATATAGTTCTCATGCACCTGACCGCGCGCCGCACCCAAGGGCAAATCCTGCGCTGGGGGCTCTTCTGTGGCCACGGGCGCAGGTTCCACAACACTGCCGCTGTAGTCCTGTGACAGCTCCGCAAAACCCGGCGCTTGGGCCTGATACGCCACCTGTCGCGCGGCGGACGAGGGGCGGTCCATCTGATACACCCGCGCCGGGGTGGGTTGCGGGGGCAGCGCGGGTTCCGGCCGCATCGCACCCAGAGTCGCATTCGCCACGGTCGAGGATGCGCGATGTCCCGCCTCGGCCAGCGTGTGCCGCAGGGCCGAAACGATCAGCCCGCGCGCCACGCCGGGATCGCGGAACCGGACCTCGGATTTCGCGGGATGCACGTTCACATCAACCAGCGCCGGGTCACAGTCGATGAACAAAGCCGCTGCCGGGTGGCGGTCGCGGCTAAGGAAATCGAAATACGCCGCCCGCAGCGCGCCGGTCAGCATCTTGTCGCGCACCGGGCGGCCATTGACGAACAGGTACTGCGCCACCGCCGCGCCCCGCGAATAGGTCGGCAGAGCGGCATACCCATAAAGGCGAATCCCTTCACGCGTGGCGTCGATCTGCAAGGCGTTCTCAGCAAATTCGCGCCCTATGACCCAGGCCAGACGAGCGTGCAGGGCATCAAACAGATCACCGTTCTCGCGGTCAGCGCGAAAGGTCACGCGCCCCTCACCCCCGCCCGAGACATCGCGCAGGGTGAAAGTAATCGCCGGTTCGGCCATGGCCAGACGTTTGACGACGTCCGTGATGGCCTGCGCCTCGGCCCTATCGGTGCGCATGAATTTCAGACGTGCGGGCGTGGCAAAGAACAGGTCGCGCAGTTCAACCACCGTCCCCGCACGCAGAGCGGCGGGCTTCACGGCGTCTGTCTTGCCGCCCGCAACGTGGATAGAAGCGGCCTCGGCCCCCGAAACGCGGCTGGTGATTGTCAGCCGTCCTACCGCGCCCAGTGACGGCAGCGCCTCGCCCCGAAACCCGAAAGTATGAATGTTCAGCAGGTCCGATCCGTCGATTTTGGACGTCGCATGACGAGACAGAGCCAGCGGCAGATCCTTGCCGGAAATCCCACACCCGTCATCGGTGACTCGGATTAAAGTCTTTCCTCCATCAGCAATATCAATGGCAATGCGCGTCGATCCCGCGTCGATTGCATTTTCAGCCAGTTCTTTCACGGCAGAGGCTGGCCGCTCGACCACCTCACCCGCCGCGATGCGATTGATCGCAGCATCGTCGAGCTGTCGAATTACGGGTCGAGTTTCGCTGATATTGGGGTTTGCCTGCGCCATACCCCTAGACCTAGCACAGTCACAGACGATTCTGCCACAGGTTTGAGGACCGGATTTTAGGGGGGCGAGGGGGCGTTCGAACAATCGCGCCGTGTCACAGAGAGGCGGCGAACATCGCCGCGATTGTCCGAACGAACCATTGTGAGTGGTGGACGTCCTTTAGCAATGATTGTTTCGTAGCACGATGAAACGCATGTGACTCTTAAACTCTGGTCGGGGTCATTTGGTGGGCGGAGATCAGCCGAAAGACCGCATCCTCACATAGCAAGATCACGCCTAGTCAAGTCGTACCGGGCGCGCTGGTCCGCGTTCGACAAGGGCCCCAAATTGCGGCGCAAGCAAGGATCAAACCCGAAACCGTTGCGATCATTCCCGCCGCGCTGACAGCATCTACAGCGCCCAACCACAACGGCCCGTACCCCGCCAGCACATAACCCGCGACAGCCGAAACAATCGCGAAAACGATACTCCAAGCGATCTGAGTTTCCAATCGGTTGGTCATCATGCGCGCCGCCGCCGGGGGGCATATAAACATCGCGATCACGATGATCGAACCCACGGCATCAAACGCCGCAACGGCCGCAATCGCCGCAACGATCACCAGAGCCATGCCAAGCGCTCCGGTCCTGATTCCGATCGTTCGGGCAAACCCTTCGTCGAAGGTAGAGATCTTGAGCGGTCTCCAGAACAGCCAAGTGAACAAGAAGACACCGGCCAATGTCAGCGCGATACGGGGCAATTCGGGCGGCAGCCCCGCCAGCGCCTGAACATCCCACACAGACGCCCATCCCACCGCGTCCAACCAGATCAAACTTTCAAGGTTCCCGTACAATGCATGTTCGACATCCAGATGAACGGTCGACGTGTCAGTTTGCTCCAGCAACAGCACCCCGGCTGCGAACATTGTGGTAAAAACGACCCCCATTGCGGCACCGGATTCAATCTGACCCAGCCTGCGGATGGCCTCGATCATGATAACCGCCACCACCGCGGCACCTGCGGCACCCAGCATCATGGGCCAGGTCGAAATCTCTCCGGTCAGCAGAAAGGCCACAACGATACCGGGTAGAACAACGTGGCTAATTGCATCGCCGATCAGAGCCTGCTTACGCAGCACCAGAAAATTGCCTGGCAAAGCGCAGGCGATGGCCGCAAAAGTTCCGATCAGCAATGGCGTTAGGGACAGGGGGACGAATTCTTCTCCGCTCATGGGGTCACTCCCTGCGGGTCGCCGATCTGACGGTCAATTTCGGTGATCTGATCTGGGGTCAGGATAGTTTCAATGTCACGCAAACCGTCATACAGGGCAGCCGTGGCCTCGTGCGACTGATCCGCCCGGACGATCTCCCACCGTTTTTCGTCGCGCAGCGCCTTTGCAGCGCGTGCCCTGCCCGCTTCTGTCGCAACCCCATCAGCCCGCACCAGCCCCGCGCTGCGCAACAGGCGAAGCGTTAACGGCTCGTAGATACTTTGCCCCTGCGCCAGCGCCAAAAGCCCTTGTCGAATATGGACCCTGCGTTGGAATCTGAGATGCCGCAAGACAGCCGCCAGTACCCCCCGCACCGGCGCAAGCAATAAGGACACTGCAAACAGGGCAAAGCTGACCAGAACAATGATCGGACCGGTTGGCAGATTGGGAGCCGAGGCCGACAGTGCCGCCCCCAGATATCCCGAAAGCCCTCCGGTCAGACCGGCCAGCAGCACTACACGTTCCGACCGCTCGGTCCAGAAACGCGCGGCAACAGGCGGAATGATCAGCAACGCAACGATCAGGATCAACCCAACGATTTTCAACCCCACAACCGTCACGGCCATGACCAGCCCCATCATTGCAAGGTCAATGCGATGCACAACATGCCCGCGGGCCGCCGCATATTCGGCGTCAAACGCCACCAGAGTCATGGGGCGGCGAATGATCATAACCAAAGCCAGCGTTGCCGCGCCACCAACCGCGATAATCATGGCGTCAGCCCACAACATGCCCGCCGTAGAGCCCAGCAAGAACCCTTCCAGCCCGGCCTGGCGGCCCATACCCATCGTCTGAATCACCGTCAGCAGGACGATACCAACTCCAAAGAACACAGACAGAACTGCACCGATCGCTGCGTCCTCGGCCAGCCTTGTGTGCCGGGTCAACCAGTTCATGCACAGAAGGCCCACCCAAGCGGAAAGGGCTGACCCAACCAGCAGACCGATCAGATTGCGACCATCGCCCCCAAGCGCGACCAGAACCATGAACGCCAGACACACGCCCGGCAGAGTCGCATGGCTGATCGCGTCACTGACAAGCGCACGTTTTCTCAGGAATAGAAACGTTCCGGTGACCCCAGCCGAAATACCCAGCAAAGTCGCGCCGATGGCGACCAGCGTGGCGTTATAGCCAAGCTGCAGGGTCAGGGCATCCCAAAGCATGTTACCCCAGCGCGCGCGAAATCTGGTCGATCTGAGCGGTAGCAAGGCGGCCTCCATACGCAGATTGGAGCGTTTCAGCGGTGAATGCCTCGGACACCGGTCCTTCGGCGACTTTGCGCGTGTTGATCAGGAAGACGTGGTCAAAATAATCCGTGGTGGTCGCCAGATCATGATGCACGGCGACAACAGTCTTACCGGCTGTTTTCAGCTCCTTCAACACCGCTATGATCGCCTTTTCCGTGGCCGCATCAACGCCCGCGAACGGCTCGTCCAGCAGGTAAAGCTCTGCGTCCTGAGCCAAGGCGCGTGCTAGAAAGACGCGCTGTTGCTGGCCGCCTGACAATTGACCGATCTGGCGGTCGGCAAAGTCGCGCATTCCCACCCGGTGCAGACAGTCCATCGCCCGCGATATGTGACGAAACCGCACCCGACCAAGCAGCCCCAACTGACTGGACAGCCCCATCAGCACCACGTCGATCACACGGGCTGGAAAACCCCAATCGACACTCGCCCGCTGTGGGACATAGGCGATCCGTTCGCGCTGTTTGTCCAGCGGCTTGCCAAACACTGTCACCTGACCGGACAAAGGCGATACAATACCCAAAGCCGCCTTTAGCAGGGTGGACTTGCCCGCGCCGTTGGGCCCGATGATCGCAGTCATCGCGCCCGGCTGAACCGTCATATCCACAGAAAAAACCGCAGGTTTCTGGCCGTATGAGACTGTCAGACCCCGGATCGCCAACGGGCTATCATCAAGACAGTCCTCCGATATCGAAACACCCTGATCAGCGGCCAGTTCCAGCATCACTCAAAACCCCGCAGACAGCTTTCCGTTCATGCCACGGTCAGGCACATCCGCACCCAGCGCCCCGGCAATCACGGTGATATTGTGATCCAGCATCCCAACATAGGTGCCTTCATAAGTTCCCGGCTCGCCCATGGCGTCCGAGTAAAGTTCGCCGCCAACGCCAACCTCATGACCCCGTGCGGCAGCACCTTCAATCAGGGCGCGCATTGACCTGTCAGAGACCGAGCTTTCGACGAATACCGCCCCAAGCTGTTGATCCACCAGCGTATCGACCAGTTCACCAATCCGGTTCAGACCGGCCTCGGACTGGGTCGAGATCCCCTGAATGCCCATCACCTCGTAGCCATATTCAGCCCCGAAATAGCCAAACGCATCATGCGCTGTGACCAACACGCGGTTGTTTTCGGGGACAGAGGCAAGGACCTCAGCAGCATATGCTTCCAACTGTTCAATCTCAGCCAGATGCACCTGTGCGTTACTTGCAAAGAGGTCAGCGGCCTCGGGGCGCGCCTCGGTCAAGGCTGCTTGCACCTCGACCACCACGTCGCGCCAAAGGGCCGGGCTCATCCAGACATGCGGGTCGAACTTGTCGGCGTAGTCGTCATGCGCCCGCAGTTTAGAGGTATCTACCCCTTCGGCCACCGCCACGACGGGGCGTTTACGGCCCAGATCATGAAAAAAATCCTGCATCTGCGCCTCAAGATACAGCCCGTGCCACAGAATGAGGTCAGCGCGGGTCATGGCAACGATATCGCTGCGGGTCTGACGATAGGCGTGCGGGTCCACGCCCGGACCCATCAGGCCTTTGACGTCGACCTCATCACCGCCAATCTGACGAACGGCGTCTGCAATCATACCCGTGGTTGCCACCACCTTCAGCGGTGCCTCGGCCCATGCCGTAACGGGCAGTGCAGCGGCAAATGCCAGCGCTGCAATAAAGGTACGACGAATCATAGTGTGACCCCGGCTTTCTATCCCCTTGAGTCTGAATATGCGAACCATTCGCAACTAAGTCAACGCTATTGCGAATTATTCGCAAGAAAGGTGATCAATTTTGTCCATTTGGTCAAAAAAATAACACCCAGGCGGCCGCCACGCCTTCCATTTAGGCGCAACCCGTGCGATTTTGGCGCAAACTTCCCAAAGGATGTGAAGATGGATACGCAGAGCTCAGACAGCCCCGTGCGCACCGCGCATCTGCCGCAAGTGACCGAACCCCGGAACCCTGGAATGGATCTGGACCTTGAATGGGTTCGGGGGGTTCAGGCCAACACCTCGGCAATCGAACGCCGCGCCGCGACCCTACCGGGCCGACGGTCGGTGAAAAAAGACTATCAGGCCGCGTGGCTGTTGAAGGCAATCACGATGATCGACCTGACGACGCTGTCCGGTGACGACACTGTGGGGCGAGTGCGCCGCCTGTGCGCGAAAGCCCGTCAACCGGTCGCACCCGCGCTGCTGCGGGCGATGGATATGCCTGCGATCACCACCGGGGCCGTCTGCGTCTATCATGATATGGTCGAAACCGCTGTTGATGCGCTGAAAGGCACTGGCATCCCAGTCGCCGCTGTCTCAACCGGGTTTCCAGCAGGACTGTCACCGTTCCACCTGCGCGTGGCTGAGATCGAAGAAAGCGTCAAAGCAGGGGCGGAAGAGATCGACATTGTCATCTCTCGCCGCCACGTTCTGTCAGGCGACTGGCAAGCTTTGTATGATGAGATGAAGGCATTCCGAACCGCCTGCGGTGATGCCCACGTCAAAGCCATCCTCGCGACCGGCGAGCTGGGCAGCCTGCGCAATGTCGCGCGCGCTTCGGTCGTGTGCATGATGGCGGGGGCGGATTTCATCAAGACGTCGACCGGCAAGGAAAGCGTCAACGCCACGTTGCCCGTCACCCTAGTGATGATCCGCGCGATCCGCGACTACTATGACCGCACCGGGTATCGGGTTGGCTATAAGCCTGCAGGTGGGATTTCCAAGGCAAAAGACGCTCTGGTCTACCTGTCACTGATCAAGGATGAGTTGGGCGACCGCTGGCTGGAGCCGGACCTGTTCCGCTTTGGCGCGTCATCGCTGCTTGGCGATATTGAACGACAGTTGGAACACTATGTCACCGGGGCATACTCTGCCGGCTACCGTCACTCCATGGGCTGAGGAAAGAACAATGACAGTCAAAGAAATCTTCGAGACCATGGACTACGGACCCGCCCCCGAAAGCGCTGCCGAGGCTTTGGCATGGCTGGTCGATCAGGGTGGCAAGTTCGGCCACTATATTGACGGTGCCTTCACCAAGCCGGGCAAAGGCTTCGAAAGCCGCAACCCGGCGACCGGAAAGGTTCTGGCCAAGCTGACCCAAGCCAAGCAGGGCGACGTGGACGCCGCCGTTTCCGCCGCCCGCAAAGCCCAGCCCAATTGGGAGAAACTGGGCGGTGCTGGCCGTGCGCGATACCTCTATGCCATTGCGCGGATGTTGCAGAAACATTCGCGCTTGTTCGCGGTTCTGGAAAGCCTTGATAACGGCAAACCGATCCGGGAATCGCGCGACATCGACATCCCTCTGGTCCAGCGGCATTTCTACTATCACGCAGGCATGGCGCAGTTGATGGAAAGCGAGTTGCCCGATGCGCAGGCGTTGGGTGTGTGCGGTCAAATCATTCCGTGGAACTTCCCCCTGTTGATGCTGGCATGGAAAGTGGCCCCCGCTTTGGCAATGGGAAACACAGTGGTTCTGAAACCTGCTGAATACACCTCGCTTACCACGCTGCTATTTGCCGATATCTGTTCGCAAGCCGGGCTGCCTAAGGGCGTGGTCAATATCGTCACCGGCGATGGCGTGGTGGGCGAGATGATCGTGGCCTCGGATGTGGACAAGATCGCCTTCACCGGCTCAACGGTTGTGGGGCGGCGCATCCGCGAAGCGACGGCAGGCTCGGGCAAAGAACTGACGTTAGAGCTGGGCGGCAAGTCCGCCTATATCGTCTTCGACGACGCGGATATTGATTCAGCTATCGAAGGGCTGGTTGATGCGATCTGGTTCAATCAGGGTCAGGTCTGCTGTGCAGGTTCGCGCCTGTTGGTGCAGGAGGGAATCGCCGATCGTTTTCATACCAAACTGCGCGCGCGGATGGACAACCTGCGCATTGGCGACCCGCTGGACAAATGTATAGACGTCGGCGCAGTTGTGGACCCGGTTCAGTTGCAGACCATCAAGGATATGGTCGAAAGCAACACCGCAGGTGACCTCTACCAAGCCAATTGCGCGTTGCCCGATAATGGCTGCTACTATCCTCCGACCCTGATTTCGGGGTTGGAAACCTCGGACCCACTGATGCAGGAAGAGATTTTTGGCCCTGTTCTGGTGTCGTCCACCTTCCGCACCCCGTCCGAGGCGGTCGAGCTGGCCAACAACACGCGCTACGGACTGGCAGCGACTGTCTGGACCGAGAATGTGAACCTCGCGCTGGATATTGCGCCGAAACTTGTTGCGGGCGTGGTCTGGGTGAATGCGACCAACCTGTTCGACGCCGCCGCCGGGTTTGGCGGCGTGCGCGAAAGCGGGTTCGGGCGCGAAGGCGGCTGGGAAGGACTGACTGCCTATACCAAGCCCAAGGGCAAGTCCAATGCGCTGACAAAGCTTGACGCCACCACCGGCGAGGGTGCGCCAGTTGATCCAATCGACCGCACCGCAAAAATGTATGTCGGCGGCAAGCAGGCGCGACCCGATGGCGGCTATTCCAAACACGTTTGGGGTAAATCGGGCCTGTTGGGGCATGTGGGTCTGGCGAACCGCAAGGACGTACGTAACGCGGTCGAGGCTGCGGCAGGCGCAAAAGGTTGGTCCAAGACTACCGGCCATCTGCGGGCGCAGATTCTGTATTACATTGGCGAAAACCTCTCGGCCCGCGCAGGTGAATTCGCCGCGCGGATCGACGCCATGACCGGCGGCAAAACCGGCGCGGCCGAGGTTGAGGCCTCGATCCAACGCCTGTTCACCGCCGCCGCATGGGCCGACAAGTATGACGGTCAGGTGCATGGCGTCCCGATCCGGGGTGTCGCGATTGCGATGAAAGAACCCGTGGGCGTGATCGGCGCGCTTTGTGCGGATGAGGCACCTCTGCTGGGTCTGGTGTCAGCCATGGCCCCGGCAATCGCGATGGGCAACCGAGTGGTGCTGGCCGCGTCCGAGCCCTTTCCGCTGGCCGCAACGGATTTCTACCAGATCCTTGAAACTTCGGACGTGCCCGCGGGCGTGGTCAACATCCTGACCGGAAGCCATGCGGAACTGGCAAAACCGC
The DNA here is from genome assembly GCF_013034565.1 of Ruegeria sp. HKCCA5491. Classification (NCBI taxonomy): domain Bacteria; kingdom Pseudomonadati; phylum Pseudomonadota; class Alphaproteobacteria; order Rhodobacterales; family Roseobacteraceae; genus Ruegeria; species Ruegeria sp. HKCCA5491. The sequence goes on along the minus strand of NZ_WQGG01000006.1, from coordinate 207,149 downwards.
TGGCCTCGCACCTGAATGTGGATGCAGTCTGGTCGTTCTCGTCCACCGACCTGTCAAAAGAAATCGAGGTCGTCTCAGCTGGGAACCTCAAGCGGACATGGGTCAACAACGCCAAGGCAACGGACTGGAACGTGGATCACACGCGCCAATTTCTGCAGGCGGCGACCGAGGTCAAGAACATCTGGGTCCCCTACGGCGAATAGGACGGCGCGGACCGGCCTGCCTGCTTTAAACGGGCGAAAGGTCGCTCATGCGTGAACATGTTGTGACGCGGGTCACATACAAGTTCACAGCCCCACCCCAGTTTAAGGCCCATTCAATCCCAGAATGGGCCTTTTTCATGCTGAATTTTCCATTAGATTTCCCAACGTCCCTTCAACTGGTCACAATGGTGGGCGTGTTCGGGGCGGGGCTTTATATCCTGAACTACTTTCTGCTGCAGATCGGCATCGTCCGGGGCAATGGGGCCCTTTACCCCTTGCTGGTCATCATCGCAGCGGGCTGCGTTTTGATCAGCATGGCCGAAGAATTCAATCTGGCCGGGGCGATCATCCAGATGTCTTACATCGCAATCTCTGTGATCGGGTTGTTGCGCGGATACCTCTCGCGCCATCTGGTGCGCTTCTCCGAGGCCGAACGACAATTCATCTCGCAACACCTGCACTCCCTCAAACCCCATCAGGCACGCAGATTGCTGAACACGGCTGTGATACAGACTTTCGATACCGGGGATATCCTGATCGAAGAAGGTGAGACGACCGACTTTCTGGGTTTCGTCCTAAAAGGGCGCACAACGGTTCTGAAAGACGGGCAGGTGATCAATCAATGCGGTGCAGATGAGATTTTAGGGGAACTGACCTTCAGCCTTGGCCTGCCCGCGACGGCCACGGTGATCGCCACGGAACCCACAACCTGCTTGGTGTTCGACGACCATCGCCTGTCCCGGCTGCTGCGGCGAAACCGGCATATCGACGACGCATTGAAAGCCGCGCATTTCAGACATGCGCGACAAAAGCTGTTGAACAGCAACAAACACACATTACAGGCCCAGAAACGGCCCACAGCGGCCTGAACTTTAGCCGTCCAGACCTTCGGGTTTGCCGACGACCGTGAAATGTAGACCCTCGGGGTCCAGCAGTTCTGACGCGACGCGGTTCACGTCTTCCAGTGTCACCGCGTTCACCTTGTCGTTGCGGGTCGAGATATAGTCGATCGGCAGGTCATCCATCTGCATCCCGACCATGATGCTGGCAATCTGACCGTTCCCGTCAAACCGCAGCGGATACGCGCCCGTCAGATAGGTTTTGGCATCATCCAATTCTTTCTGTGTGACGCCCTCTGATGCTGCGCGCGCCCATTCGTTTCGGATAACGTCAACCGCCTCGGCGATGCGGTCGTTTGAGGACGACACCGACCCCAGATAGACCGAGGCCAGATCCTTGGGGACAAGATAAGTTGCCACGCCATAGGTCAGTCCACGCTTTTCACGCACTTCCTGCATCAGGCGACTTTCAAATCCGCCGCCGCCAAGAATGTGGTTCAGAACAAACGCCGCAAAGAAATCGGGGTCATCACGATCAATGCCCGCATGTCCGAACAGAGCGACCGACTGAGGGGTGTCGAATTCGACAATACTGATCCCGCCGGGAATGGTCACTTCGGCACGGTCTGGAATGGGTTTCCCCGTTTCGGGTAGATCGGCAAGCAGTTTGTCCAGCAACGTACCCAACTCGTCGGCAGTAATGTCGCCAACCGCGCCTACGTATAGCCGATCTTTCGCGAACACGTTCTCAAAGGCCGAAACGACGTCGTCCCGGGTCAAGGCCGTCACGCTGTCAATGGTGCCTTTCCCCTCGGACCCATAAGGGTGGTCCCCGTAGGCCATGCGCGCAAAATTGCGCCCGGCGATATCATTTGGGTCTGTCTGGTCCGAGCGCAGGCCCGACAGAACCTGCCCCCTGACACGGTCAACGGCATCCTGATCGAACCGGGGTTCGTGGAGCGTGGTGTGCAGCAGATCAATCACGTCATCCCGGTTTTCGGTCAGAAACTGCGCCGAGACCGAAACCGTATCATCGCTCGCATTATAGCTGAACGAAGCTGCCAGCGATTCCAATTCGCGCGCATAGGTGCGGGCGTCCATATCCCCGGCCCCTTCTTCTATCAGGCCGCTCATCAGATATGTGGCCCCGCGCTTGTCGGGATCATCCAAAGACGTACCACCGCGAAAGCGCAGCTCCAGCGCCGTGAAGGGGATCGAGTGATCTTCGACAAGCCATGCCGTAATCCCACCGGGCGAGGTGACCTCCTGAATGTCGATCTCGGCCCATGCGGGCAACGCGATGACAAATGCGATCAGGGTTGTGAAAATCCGTTTCATTGCGTCACCTCGTCGTCACGCATCAGCCACCCGGTCACAGAGGATTCCGGCTGCAAGACCTCACGGGCAGCTGCGATAATCTCGTCGCCGGTCACAGCCTGAAGGATATCGGGCCACGCCTGAACATCCTCGACCGTCAGCCCGCTGGTCAGGGCACGGCCATACCGGTTCCCGATGCCGTCCACATTGTCACGCGCATAAGTTTGCGAGGCGCGGAGTTGCATCTTGATCCGGTCCAGATCCTCTTGGTTCACACCTTCGGCAATAAAGTCGGCTACGGCCTGATCCATTGCATCTTCGGCCTCCTGCAGAGAAACTCCCTGCGCCGGTACGACCAAAAGATCAAAGGTTGTGTCGTCCAGGGACACCCCACGGTAGAATGCGACCGTATAAATGGCCTTTTGCTCCTCGAACTGCAGCTTTTCGTTCAGGTAAGACGTGTTTCCGCCGCCCAGCAATTCAGCCAGCAAGAACAGCGCCGCCGCTTTTTCCTGCGCGCCGGGGTCACGCTCGGGCGCAAGATAACTGCGCTGAACATAGGGCTGAGACACGCGCGAATCCTTGTAGGTCAAGCGACGTTCAGCGGTTTGCGGCGGTTCCTGAGACCGCACCCGTTCGGGTAGGTCGGGGTTGGCCGGGATGACGCCGTAATACTGATCCGCCAGTTCCTTGACCGCGTCGGGCTGCACATCGCCGGTGACCACAAGAATCGCGTTATTTGGCGCATAGTGGGTCCGGTAGAAAGACAGCGCATCTTCCATGTCTAGCGTTTCCATCTCGTGCCGCCAGCCGATGATCGGAACGCCATAGCGATGGTTCAGGTATTGCGCGGCGTTCATCTGTTCGCCAAACAGTGCGCGCGGGTTGTTTTCGGTGCGCTGGTTGCGTTCCTCGAGGATTACATCACGCTCGGTGCGGATGTCCTCGTCGGACAGGCGGATGTTGCGCATACGGTCCGCTTCCATCTGCATCATCAATTCCAGCCTATCGGCTGCAACGCGCTGATAATAGGCGGTATAATCATAGGACGTGAACGCATTGTCATTGCCGCCGTTAGCCGCAACGGTCGCCGAAAACTCACCCGGCGCAAGCGTATCGGTCCCTTTGAACAGCAAATGCTCCAGGAAATGAGCCACGCCGGACGAGCCAATCGGCTCATCCGCTGACCCAGCGCGGTACCAGACCATATGCTGCACCACCGGGGCGCGGTGATCCTCGATCACGACGACATCCATGCCGTTGTCCAGCGTAAAGGTAGTGACCGCTTCAAGGCCATCCTCGGCAAAAACCGGTGTGGCGGCGATCAGGGCGGCCGACAATGCCAGGGCCCGAACCATGGGGCATCCTCCGTTTCGTTCTGTGATCTTCAAACTACGGTGGTGTGGCGCGGGTTCAAGGCCGATGACGAAAAGTTAAGGATTATTCATCGACCGGCGGTGCCGAGGGCGTCTCTATCCCCGCACGGCGCGCGGCTTCGTTCTGAATGTCAGCATCAAGGGCTTGGCGGCGATAGATTTGCGAGTAACGGTCGACCTTGAACAGGCGCAATCTGGTAAAGCGGCCCTGCTTTTTGCGGAACGCGGCATCTTCGCTGTCGACGACCTGACGCGTATTCGCTGGCACACCATAGCGGCTGGACGCTGTCACAAGCGCCCCATCCGACGACGGAATCGGCGTATTTGGGTTCAGCTCCGCAGCATTGCCGCCCAGCGCCACGACCGCGTCCGCATTGGGCGTCGGGTCTGTCAGATTGCCTCCGCCGGGTGTCGGTGCAGGCAGAAACTGATAATCCTTCGGCTGTGTCAGCGGTTTGACTGGCAGGACCGAGAATTCATCCGGACCCGGGCCGGGCGCTTCAAGATGGCGCAAGCCAATGTCAGAGCATCCCGCCGTAGCAACGGCCAATGTCACTGCAATAATGGAACGCGGCAACCGCATCAAAGTCTCCAGCCTGTTTGAGGGGCTTTTATCGCATTTCCCCGGGCGCGTCACGAGGCCTTTTTTCCATCAAACAACACAAGTCCGATGGCACCGGCAAAGATGAACACGTCGGCAAGGTTGAAAACAAACGGGTTGTTGATGCCGCAGCAGGACATGTTCAGAAAATCCAGCACATAGCCATAAAGCACCCGGTCCAAAACATTCGCCAGCGCCCCGCCGATCAGTAGCCCGCCGCAAAACTGCATCAGTTTCGACGGTGTGGACCGCAGCAACCAGATCAGCGCACCCAGCGAGATTGCCAGAGAAATCCCAATCAGCACCCAGCGCGCCGCATCCGTATCGCCCTGAAACAGGCCGAAATTGATGCCGCGATTCTCGCCGTACTTGAACACTAACAGGGGCGGCAGAACGTCAATACTGCCCTCGGACACGCGCATGACGTGAACGACCAGATACTTACTGATCTGGTCGATCAGAAATGCCGCAAGCGCGGCCCAGAGCAGAGGACGATACCGCATCAGTGACGGAAGTGGCGCATGCCGGTAAAGACCATGGCAAGGCCCGCCTCATCCGCGGCCGCGATCACTTCATCATCGCGCATCGAGCCACCGGGCTGGATCACACAGGTCGCGCCAGCCTCTGCCGCCTCCATCAGACCGTCAGGGAAGGGAAAGAACGCGTCCGAGGCCACGGCCGAGCCGATGGTCAGCGGTTGCGGCAGCCCCAGCACGTCGGCCATGCGTTCGGCTTTCTTGGCGGCGATCAGCGCCGAATCTACGCGGCTCATTTGCCCCGCACCCACGCCCACTGTCGCGCCATCCTTGACGTAGGCGATGGCATTGGATTTGACGTGTTTTGCCACTTTCCAAGCAAACAGAAGATCGCGCATCTGTTCATCAGACGGGGCCTTTTTGGTCACGACCTTCAAATCATCCATGCCGACAAAGCCGTTATCCTTGTCCTGCACCAGCAGACCACCAGCCACTTGCCGCACGGTCTTGCCGCCTGCGGTCACGTCAGGCAGCGCCTCGGTCGTCAGCAGGCGCAGGTTCTTCTTGGCAGCAAAGATCGCTTTGGCTTCATCCGAGGCACCGGGGGCAATTACGACCTCAGTAAAGATGCCCGTGATTTCCTGCGCGGTTTCCGCGTCCAGAGGCTGATTCAATGCCACAATTCCGCCAAAGGCGGACGTGCGGTCGCAGTCGAACGCAGCCTTATAGGCGTCGATCAGCGTGGCACCCGTCGCCACACCGCAGGGATTGGCGTGTTTGATAATGGCACATGCAGCACCTTGCGCCGGGTCAAACTCGGCCACCAGTTCAAACGCCGCATCAGTGTCGTTGATGTTGTTATAGCTCAGTTCTTTACCCTGATGCTGCAGGGCCGTCGCCACACCGGGACGGTTGGTGCCATCGGTATAGAACGCCGCTTGCTGATGGCTGTTCTCACCATAGCGCAGGGTCTGTTTCAGCTCACCCGCAAAAGCACGACGGCGCGGAGCCTTGGCAGCCAGCGCATCGGCCATCCAGTTCGACACGGCAGTATCATAGGCCGCCGTGCGCGCATAGGCCGTCTGCGCCAATGTCTGACGGAACGCATAGGATGTCTGGCCGTCATTGGCCGCCAGCTCTGCCAGCAGCGCGTCATAATCTTCGACATCAACCACAACGTTGACAAAAGCGTGGTTCTTCGAAGCAGCACGGATCATCGCGGGGCCACCAATGTCGATATTCTCAACACATTCGTCATAGCCCGCACCTTTGGCGACGGTCGCCTCGAACGGATAGAGGTTCACGACCAACAGGTCGATCGCGCCAATGCCGTGTTCGTCCATCGCCGCAACGTGGGTGTCATTGTCGCGCAGCGCCAGCAGACCGCCATGCACCATCGGATGCAGGGTTTTCACGCGGCCATCCATCATTTCGGGGAAACCCGTCACGTCGCTGACATCCTTGACCTCAAGCCCGGCCTCCCGCAGCGCCTTGGCCGTGCCGCCGGTCGACAACAGTTCGACCCCGCGCTCGGCCAGTGCCTTACCCAAGTCTATCAATCCAGTCTTGTCGGAAACGGAAAGCAACGCGCGGCGCACGGGGTGAAGATCGGTCATGGGTCCAAAGGTCCTTTTGGCGTCAGTCGAAATCGGGCTCGTCCCGGTGCATGTCGCGCACGGCATAGGCTGTATCCTGAGCCTTGCTCAACGTCCACCGGATGCGCGTCGCATACTCCATTGCGCGGCCAGATAGAACGATCTGTTTTGTCGCGCGTGGCTTCAAGCGCCCCTTCTCAAGGTAAACGCTTGGTTCAACTGACAATTTTGCCACGCCATCGTGGCGGAACACCCAGATCTCACCACTTTTCAGCGCCATGGACACCGCCGCGCCACCCAGATCAATCGCAGCATCCACATCCGGGTGCAGGTGAAACCTTACGTCAAACTCGATACCTTTGAGGTTCGACGCATCCAACGCCTTGTCGAACTGCCGCTTGGCCTTGTCGGTCGCCGTCAGCAAAATATCTTCACCAGTCAGCTCGCGACCGTCAAAGCGCAGCTCGAAGGTTCTGGCATGGGTCAGACCGAACACCTTGGCGTATCCGTCGTGGCCGATCATGAAACGCGCACCCTCGATGACGTCCTCGAACTCTGTCGGCACGTCCTTGGGAGTATCGACCAGCGCCTCTTTCTCGGTGCCAGGAACCGGCCCGGTCAGGCGCGCGCTGGAATAACCATCCAGACACAGGGTTGAATGCGATGGCGTCGCCCGCCCGGCCCGGCGCCACTCCAGCCCGAAACTCTCGCCCGAGCCGCAATTCACGATCAACGGCCGCCGACCAGACGTAAGCTCGAACGCCAATGTCGAGGCGTGCGCATTGTAAGACGCCGTGCCTTTGGGCGGGGCGCTTGCATCCACGATAACGCTGGTGCGCGCTGCGTATAGCCGGGCATATCCCATCGCCAGCCCACTTGCGTGCTGGGGTCGGACCCCGCTTTGCGCCAAGGCCTGATCCAGCCGCCCTTCAAGGCCGCGACCGCCCCCATGAAACCGGGCCAGCGCACCGTCCGAATGGCGCAGGTTGCGCAGGGTCGGCGCAATACGCTTGATTGCATCTGCCTGCGCCCCGGGTGTGCCACGCCCCAGATCGCTGAGCGCCGCCGACGTCCAGGTCAGCAGGGTAAACACCTCAAGCAACTCTTCGGGATTGCGCGTTGGGATGCCGCCCTGCGTGTCAATCTGTTTTTCGCACTCTCTCGCCAAAGCCCGCAGCGCCGGGTCCGCCATCTGCTCGAGCCCTTGCAACGCCAATCCTGCCTGCACCAACCCGGCCAAAGCCTCGAACCTTGGCAAACCGGGTGTTGCGGCCTGCCATCGTTTGGACAGGAACCAGGATTGCTGCGCCAAAGCCCGAAAAAACACCTTGGACCGTTCGTCATCCATGCCGCGTAACAGAAACGCCGAATGGTTGATCCACCGTATCACCCGGCGTCCGGTCAGATCCGGTGCCCAGCCCGGACCCTGCCCACGACCATGTGCGTCGATCCAACCCCACACCCAGCGCTGCGCCTTTTCACGGGCGCGCATATCTCCAACGGCGGCTAGATCATCCAGCCACGCAAACCCGTGGCGTTCATTGTCAAAACCAGTGCTAGGCGCAGTCACGTCCCACAGGCCGGTATCCTGCGCTTCGACCAGAAACCCCGCGAACAACAGGTTGCCAGCAACCAACTGACGACCCCGCGCGAACGAGCCCACGGTGCGCGGCTCGGGATCAGCCGCGAACCCTGCAACCGCCTTGCGACGCTGACTGAGCCGCGCATAAAGACGGTTCTGAAACCGCGTCCACCGATTGGCCATGGTATCTGAGTTCGACATGCCGCTCGTTACTCTGCCTCTTGCGCTCTGCTGGCGCCTGAGACCCAACGATAGACCGCGACGCCCGTCAAGTCACCGAAAAGCGTCGCCTTATTCCGTTTTGTTCAGACAGGCGATGTAGAACCCGTCCATTCCACCGCGATCCGCCCAGTAATCGGGCCGCAGACGCAGGCCGCCCTCTTCCGTGATCCAGCCTTTTTCGACCCCGGCCACCATGACGGCCCCGCGATCGACCTGCATGTCGGGATACTGGGGCAACGCCTCTTCGATCTGAACCTCACCTTCATCGGGCAGCAGCGAACAAGTGCAATAAACCAGCCGTCCGCCGGGTTTAAGCAGACCCCACGCATGAGCCAGCATCTGCGCCTGCAATTCGATCAACCCACCAAATTCCGATCCGTCCTTGGCAAAGGGCAAATCAGGGTGCCGACGAATGGTACCCGTGGCGGAACATGGCGCGTCCAGTAGAATCGCGTCGTACTGGCCCTGATGCTCCAACGCATCCCCGGCGATGACTGTGGCCTTCAACCCGGTCCGCACAAGGTTTTCGCGCACACGCTCAAGCCGCGACTCCGAGATGTCCAGCGCTGTGACTTCGGCCCCTTCTGCCGCCAACTGCAAGGTCTTCCCGCCCGGTGCAGCGCACAGATCCAGTATTTTCTCACCCGACTTGGGTGCCAGTATTCGAACCGGCAGCGCCGCTGCCGCATCCTGCACCCACCAGTCTCCGCGATCATATCCTGGCAGCGCCGAGACCTGACCCGCGTCACGCACCCGAAGCGACCCGGTCGGCAATGCCTCACCCGGACCGTCGGTGTCGGGTTTGGTGGATATATCCAGCGGAGCGCCGTCGAAATGCGCGCTTTCCATACCCGTTACCGCCTCGGCGCCCCAAGCCATGACAAGCGGATCGCGCAACCATTCGGGCAGGCGCGGCACACGCATCTTTGGCCATGCGTCCGGCCCTTCGGCGACCACTTTGCGCAGTACAGCATTCACCAACCCTTTGAGGCGGCCATGCTTGCGCGAGCGGCCCACAATTTCGACCATGGAATTGACGACACCATGCGCCGCCTCACCGTGGCACAGCTCAACCGCGCCAAGACGCAGGGCGTTATGGACCGTCAGCGCGGGCGTCCGGTTCAGGTGATTGTCCAGCAGACGGTCGGCGCGCTCCAATCCGCGCAGGGTTTCCAGCGTCAGGCGCTGCGCCCGCGCGCGGTCCTCGGGGCTCAATCTGTCCAATGCGCCGGCGGCCAGACATTCGGACAACAGTCGCCCTTCTCCCAGAATCTGATCCAGCAGATAGATCGCGCTGCGCCGTGCTGCCGTTGCGGTGTCGGACATGAAATCGCCTTTCGATACGCCGCGCCTGCATTGCCAAGCGGGGACGGGGGCGTATATCAAGCCCAAGCACGGAAAGGAACCCGATGTCATGAGCGATGATTCCAAAGACCTGCCACCAGCCGCCCAGCGCGCTTTGGCCGAGGCCGAAGAGCGCCGCCGCAAGGCCGAGGAGAAGGCAAAAGAGAGTCCAAAGGAACTGGGTGGACGCAACGGCCCCGACCCGGCGCGTTATGGCGATTGGGAAAAGAAAGGCATCGCAATCGACTTCTGATTGCCTAGCCGCGCAACGCCCGCAGGAAATCCATGATCAGAGCGCGCTGATTTTTCGACTTTGCCCGTTCTTCGGGCCATGTCAGCCAATACCCATCCTTCGTTTCCAGTTCAGGCAAGCCCATCCTGTGCAAACGACCCTCGCGCAGGTGCGCGTCGGCCAACGGCACCGACCCCAGCACAACGCCCAATCCCTGACACGCCGCCGTCAGCGCGTGTTCCATTGAGTCAAAGCTGACTTTCGAAGGGGGCACGTCCTCGTGTCCGGTCTTGTTTGCCCAATCGCTCCAACCCGGTCGCTCACCACGCAGGTTGATCAGCGGCGCCCCCCACGCGACGTCCGGTGCAGCCATCGGAACGAGCACCTCGGGCGCGATCAGTTCTGCGTCGCGGCCGGGCCATGCCCCGCGCCCGTACCGGATCTGCAACCATGTAGGTTCCTCAGCCAAGGACGACCGACGCGCGACAGAGTCGGTCATGACCCGCACTTCGGGACGACGCGCTTGAAACCGGATCAGGCTCGGCAACACCAGCGCGTGGATATTCGACGACAAACCGGCAACGCGCAATTCACGGGGGGCTTTGCCAAACAGATCTTCGGTATTCCGCTCTAGCGCCTGCAGGCTGTCCTGCACCAGCGGCAGATAGCTTTCGCCTTCAACCGTCAGCGACACGCCGCGTGCCTCACGCACGAACAATGTCCGCCCCAGCCACGCCTCAAGGTTTCCGATCCGCTGACTGACCGCTGCCTGCGTCAAACCGAATTCTCGTGCGGCTGCCGAAAACCCGCCCAAACGCCCTGCGGCCTCGAACACGCGCAGCCAATCCAGTGGCGGTAATCCGACTTTCTTTTTAGACATAAATTTTTCCAGCCCTCAGTCGTAATAAGGTTTAATTGTGTTTATGTCACTGGACGCATATCTCCTCAAGCGTAGCCCGCGCTGATCAGGAGGCCCCTATGCTGTGTACCGCCAATCATGATGCGTCCGTTGTGACAGTAGAGTTTGATACCGGCATTCAGGCCCGTTTCCATACGATATGGCTGCGTGACAACGCGCTGGACCCAGAGACACGCGCACCCGGCAATGGCCAGCGCCTGATAACAATCGGCGATATTCCCGCCGATGTTTCCGTCGAGTCCGCAAGCGTAAAAAACGGCGACCTGCACATCACTTTTCAGCCCGAAAACAAAAGCGTGACCTTTCCCGCCGATTGGCTAGCCGATCACATCTATGACTGCGATCGACCGCTTCTCGCAGGTCGGACAGCCCCGGGTATAACGACGTGGCAAAGTGGTTTGGACGCCCCCAGCGCAGATTGGGATGAGGTTCACGCCGACCCCGCAGCCAAGCGCGACTGGCTGGCCGCCATTGCTGAATTCGGCTTTGCCAAGCTGACGAACGGCCCGTGCGAGCCGGAATCCCTGCTGAAGGTCGCAGATCTGTTCGGCTATGTGCGCAAGACCAACTATGGCCCCTATTTCGAGGTTCGGACCGAGGTGAATCCGACCAACCTCGCCTTTACCGGGCTGGGTTTGCAGGCCCATACCGACAACCCTTATCGCGACCCGGTGCCAACCCTGCAAATCCTCTATTGCCTTGAAAACAGTGCCGAAGGTGGGGACTCGATCGTGGTGGACGGCTTCCGCGCTGCCGAAAAACTGCGGGATCAGAACCCCGACGGCTTTGCCTTGTTGTCAGGTTACCCGGCCCGGTTCGAATTTAAGGGGTCTGACGGCGTTTGTCTGCGCGCGCGCCGCCCAATGATCGAACTGTCCCCGGACGGAGAGTTGATCGGCATCCGGTTCAACAACCGCTCCTCTGCTCCTTTCGTGGATATCCCGTTTGACCACATGGAAGCGTATTACACCGCCTATCGCCAACTGGCCGAGATCATTGATGACCCTGCCATGGGTGTGTCCTTCAAGCTGGAACCGGGCGAGAGTTTCATCGTCGACAACACCCGTGTCCTGCACGCGCGACTGGGATATTCCGGTGCGGGGTCACGCTGGTTGCAGGGGTGTTATGCTGACAAGGACGGCTTGCTATCGACGCTGGCCGCAATGGAAGAGGTCCAACCGGAGGCGGCGGAATGAAACCTGATTATTCGACCCTGAACCGGGACAATATCGTGGCCTTTATCGGTGACATCTTCGACCGCCGAGGCAGCGAAGAGTATCTGGGGGAACCCGTCACCATGGCCCAGCACATGCTGCAAGGCGCGACCATCGCCGAACAAAACGGAATGCCGGAAGAGATTATTGTGGGTGCCTTGCTTCATGACATCGGCCATTTCACGTCCGAGTTTGGCAGTTACCATCCCGACGACACTGAAGACCGCCACCACGAGGACGCAGGCGCGGCGGTGCTGGAACAGTTCTTCCCCTCGGTTATCACCGATTGCTGCCGCTACCATGTGGCCGCCAAACGCTATCTGTGCGCCACCAAACCCGAGTATTTCGACCGCCTTTCTGCAGCCTCAGTTCATACGTTGGAATTGCAGGGCGGCCCGATGAGCGCCGATGAAGTCGCCGAATTCGAGTCCAATCCAAACTTGAAAGAGATCGTTCAGGTCCGTTATCTGGACGAAGCAGGCAAACGCCCCGACATGGAAACCCCCGACTTCGCCCATTTCGCCCCCATGGTACAGAGGATGGTCGATCGTCATCTGGGCGCGGGCTGATCACAGGAATTAGCCTGCCCCCAATATTATGAAATTCCACCTGTCTTGTGCGGCAGACCTACGCCCTGCACGCGGTCTGGACCGACGTCTATGTTGCTTACAACTATCTGAGATTGCTGATTTAGCCCCTACAACCCCAGCACATCCACCATGTCATATTGACCCGGCGCCTTACCCTGCCCCCAGAGCGCGGCCTTCAACGCGCCGCGGGCAAAGATCGCGCGGTCGGTGGCCAGATGGCGCAGGACGATGCGCTCTCCTGGTGCGGCGAACAGGACGTCATGTTCGCCGACGATGTCGCCTCCGCGAATGGCGTGGAATCCGATATCCCCGCGCTTGCGCGCTCCGGTGATGCCGTCGCGGCCCCGATCAGACACATCGGCCAGATTGACACCGCGTCCTTCGGCTGCGGCCTCGCCCAGCATCAGCGCCGTGCCCGAGGGCGCGTCGACCTTGTGGTGGTGGTGGCCCTCGATCACTTCGATATCGAAATCCTCATCCAGCGCAGCGGCAACTTTTTTGGTCAGTTGCACCAGCAGGTTGACGCCGAGGCTCATATTACCAGCGCGCACGATCGCCGCGTGGCGGGAGGCAGGCTCAAGCGCGGCGATCTGTTCATCCGTCATGCCCGTCGTGCCGATCACATGGACACAACGTGCCTGCGCTGCCAGTGCAGCAAATTCCAGCGTCGCTTCGGGCGCGGTAAAATCGATGACAGCCTGCGCCTGTGCAAACGCCTCAAGCGGGTCATCCGTAACAGTAACACCCAGCGCCTGCCCGCCCATCGCGGTGCCCACGTCCTGACCGATCCAGTCATGGCCCTTACGCTCGACCACGCCGACCAGACGCGCCTGATCGCTGTCGGTCACGGTCTTGATCAGCATCTGCCCCATTCGGCCCGAAGCCCCTGTGATGACGATCCCCGGAATATGGGTCATGGCGTTCTTTCCCTGTTTCTGTCGGCTCAAAGCCTCCTACCCGGTTCGGGGCCGCTTGGCAAAGGTGGGATTTGGGCTTAGATCGAGGACATGGCAAAGAACAAATTCCACGATGGCCCCGGCCCGTCCCAACGGCAACTGCGTGTCGGCGAACTGATCCGCCGCACCCTGTCCGAAGTTCTGGCGCGCGGAGATGTCCACGACCCCGACCTGAACCGCATGTCGATCACCGTGGGTGAGGTGCGCACCTCGCCCGATCTGAAGATCGCCACCGCCTATGTGCTGCCATTGGGCGGCAAGGGCCAAGAAGACGTGATCGACTTGCTGGCCCGCAACAAGGGCGAGCTGCGGCGCATGATCGGCAAGAAGCTGAACCTGAAATTCTCGCCGGATCTGCGGTTCCGTCTGGATGACACCTTCGACCGTCTGGACGACACCCGCCGCATGTTCGAACAGGACGCGGTGCGCCGCGATCTGGACGAGTGAACCGCGCGCTGGTCACATTGGGCGCGGTCCTTTGGGCCGCGCAGGCCGGTGCGGTAAGCTGCGAGAAAGTCACCCACGACGCCAAGCGTTATACTGTTTGCGAGGTGGACGCCGCCAACCAGGATCTGCGCCTCTTTCTGAACGACGACAATGGCGATCTGTTGGGTCATTTTTCCTCGGTGAACGACGCGCTGGCCAGTGACGGCAAGCGACTGGCTTTTGCGATGAATGCCGGGATGTATCACGACGACCGCTCGCCAGTGGGCCACTATGTCGAGAATGGTCAGGAACAGATGCGCGTCATCGCCAATCCCGGCCCCGGCAATTTCGGCCTGCTGCCCAACGGTGTGTTCTGCATCCGCGAGGGCCGCGCGGATGTGTTCGAGACTTTAGATTTCGTTGATCAATCTCCTGATTGTCAGTTTGCAACCCAGTCCGGCCCCATGCTTGTGATCAACGGAGAGTTACACCCGCGCTTTCTGCCCGACTCGACCTCGGTTTTCGTGCGCAACGGTGTCGGCACCAGCGCCGACGGCACGCGGGCCGTGTTTGTGATCTCGGACGACTATGTCACCTTCCACGAATTCGGCAGCCTGTTTCGGGATGTGTTGGAAACCCCGAACGCGCTGTTCTTCGACGGTAATATTTCACGGATGTACGAACGGGCCAGCAATCGGTCGGACGTTGGTTTTTCGCTCGGGCCGATCGTGGGCGTGGTCGAGGACGCACCCTGAAATTGACAGGGCTTTTGTGATCCGCTAACTCGCGCGCCTTAGCAAGATTCAAGGTAAGACATGGGACGCAAACGCAAGGGCCGGGACATTTCCGGTTGGCTGGTGGTGGACAAGCCCGCGGGCATGACCTCGACCGCAATGGTGAACAAGGTGCGTTGGGCGATGGATGCCAAGAAAGCGGGCCACGCGGGGACGCTGGACCCCGAAGCAACCGGCGTTCTGGCCGTTGCACTGGGTGAGGCGACCAAGACCGTTCCATATATCACCGATGCGTTGAAAGCCTACACCTTCACCGTGCGTTTGGGTCAGGCCACCAACACCGACGATGCCGAGGGCGAGGTGATTGCGCAAAGCGATGCACGCCCCACGGATGACGATATCAAGCAGGCGCTGACGCCGTTTCTGGGTGATATCATGCAAGTGCCGCCCAAGTTCTCGGCCGTGAAGATCGACGGCCAGCGCGCCTATAAGCTGGCCCGCGATGGAGAAGATGTGGAACTGTCCGCCCGGCCGCTTTGGGTTGAGGAGCTGATCCTTGTCGACCGCCCTGATGAAGACCATGTGGTGCTGGAGATGACCTGCGGCAAAGGCGGCTACGTCCGCTCGATCGCCCGCGATCTGGGCGCGGCGCTGGGATGCCACGGACATGTGAAAGAGCTGCGCCGCATCTGGTCCGGCCCGTTCGAGGTTGAAGATGGACTAAGCATCGAACAGATCGACGAGATGGCCAAGACCACCGCCTTGGACGACTACCTGCACCCGCTAGAAACCGGCCTCGCCGACCTGCCCGAGTTGAAATGCACCCCCGAGGGTGCCACACGCCTGCGCAACGGCAATCCGGGCATGGTGCTGGCCTCGGACGTGGAATACGGCGATGAGGCGTGGGCGTCTTTGGATGGTAAGGCCGTAGCGGTCGGCATCTATAAATCCGGCGAATTGCACCCCAGCCGGGTGTTCGTCACCTAAACACCGTGCTAGGCGGGGGCATGATTACCCGAACGCATATCAAGGGGGATGCGCCCTCGACAGCCGTCTACTCCGATTGCGAAAACTACCGTTATAGCCTGACCCGCGTGTGGGATGCGGACGGGCGCAAAGCGTTGTTCGTGATGCTGAACCCGTCCACTGCGACCGAGGTGCAGAACGACCCTACGGTTGAACGCTGCGAACGCCGCGCTCGGGCGCTGGGGTTTGGTGCGTTTCAGGTCACGAACATCTTTGCATGGCGCGACACCGACCCGCGCAAAATGCGCGCCGCCGCCGATCCAGTTGGGCCGAAAAATGACGCAGCCATTCTGGATGGTGTGCAATGGGCCGATCAGATCATCGCCGCTTGGGGCGCCCACGGCGCCCATCTTGATCGCGGCCCGGCGGTCGAAACCCTGCTGCGCGGCACCGGGCAGCCGCTGTTCCATCTGGGGCTGACCAAGGACGGCCATCCCAAGCATCCGCTCTATATTGCCTATACCCAACAGCCCGAACCATGGTGATCAAGGGTTAACCACAAATCCAACTCGACTTTGACCAACCATCTGGCAACATGAGACAAATCCCCTTGATGCAGCACGTTTGCGGAGGGATGTCATGTTTCTATTCGGCTTGCTGGGCCTTGCCGCAGTTGGTGGCGCAGCCTATGCGATTGGTGATGTTTTTGAGGCCAACCTAGACCTTGAAGACGAGGAAACCGTCGAGGATGAGCCGCAGGACATTTCAGACGGCAACCTGTTGGATGTTGACGAAACCGTAGACATCCCTGCTGAAATCTCGACGGGGACAGTGATATCCGAATTTCAGGATGATCTGATTACTGCAGGGTCAGAGGAGTCGGACGTCCTGACCGGGCAGAATGGCGACGAGCAGATCAATGGGTACGGTAGCAACGATACCGTTGCAGGTGGGGAAGGTAACGACACTCTGCACGGCGGCGAAGGCGAAGACCACCTTCTTGGCGAAGACGGAAATGATGCCCTGCACGGCGAAGGCGGGGCAGATCAAATAGCGGGGGGTGAGGGGAACGATGCGCTGTTTGGGCATCTCGGCGACGACATTCTGGACGGCGGCACGGGTGAGGACGAGCTATATGGCGGACAGGACAACGACACCCTGATCGGTGGTAAAGGCGCCGATGCTCTGCATGGCGGCTATGGCGACGATCATCTGGACGGTGGCGCGGGACAGGACGTCCTGTTCGGTGGTGATGGTGACGACGTCCTGATAGGTTCGGACGATACTGCGGATTTTCTGAACGGCGGTGATGGAGATGACACCATATTGGCTGATGGCAAAGATATTGTAACTGGCGGCGACGGCAGCGACGATGTTGTTGTGACGGATCAGCAGGAACAAGCGATCACTGTCATGGATTTCCAGCCGGGGCAGGACAAGTTGCTGATCTCATGGGAGGGTGAAGAAGACCCCGACATAAGGATCGAGCCGGACCCCGAGGAAGACACGCTGACCAATGTCTCGATCAACGGCCAGCACGTCGCGCAGTTGCTGCACGCCGACGAGCTGACCACCAATGATATCCAACTGATCGCAGAAGGAGATCTGGCGCAACTGGCGGCGACAGGTTAAGCCGCACAGAATCCCTTTGCCATTTATCCCAATTCCGCTTATACGCGCGCATCCGTGCCGGAATCGGTGCGGTTTTCTCCATGGGCCTGCGCTGGACGACATCCCGGCCTGCGCCATCAACCTTAACCTTTTACAAGGAGACCCCGATGTCGATTACTGCCGCTGAAAAAGCACGCGTCATGAAAGAATTCGCAACCAAGGACGGCGACACCGGTTCGCCTGAAGTACAGGTTGCAATCCTGACCTCGCGCATCAACACCCTGACCGAGCACTTCAAGACCCACAAAAAAGACAACCACGGTCGTCGCGGTCTGCTGAAAATGGTCGCCCAGCGCCGTAAGCTGCTGGACTACCTGAAGGGCAAGGAAGAAGCGCGTTACCAGGACCTGATCCAGAAACTGGGCATCCGCCGCTAAACACCAACTGGTGTTTTCGGGTTCGAAACCCCGGATTTTTGACTTTAACGCCCACCAAACGGTGGGCGTTTTTGTTTGGCCCATAGACAAGTTCAGGCTGCGATTCGATAACCGCAACCGAACCGGGACACCTGCCAAAACCTCGGAATTCCTAAAGCCGCACCGCAGGACCGCTGATCGCGAGCCGATGTCTTGTTTTTTGGCACCAACACCCGCCTAAAATCTTAACGTTTTCTACATTTTCTTTTCCACTCCGGGCGGCTGCCCTATGATTCCCCTCAGCCCTGACACAAGTCATCATGTAATTTGCGTAATTGTTTAAGGAGAGTTTGGATGAGGAAGCTTGCCCTCTTGTCCCTGATACCACTGGTGCAAGCCGTTCCTGACGCGGCCCATGCGGATAGTACGTCTGCCGCAAGCGCGTTTGAGGGTGTCTATGCGGGGCTTGAAATTGGCGCGGCCGCAGCAGACGGAACAACGGA
Source organism: Ruegeria sp. HKCCA5491 (assembly GCF_013034565.1). Lineage (NCBI taxonomy): Bacteria > Pseudomonadati > Pseudomonadota > Alphaproteobacteria > Rhodobacterales > Roseobacteraceae > Ruegeria > Ruegeria sp. HKCCA5491. Next base: position 189,027 of record NZ_WQGG01000006.1, on the reverse strand, counting down.
TTTTCCGGTTCTGTCCGGCGGTACGAGAAATGCCTCGTTCGATCCCGACAACGGCCGCAGCTTTGGTGCGCTGTTTGGCTATAACATGCAGCGCGGCGATATGATCTATGGCGCTGAAGTCCGGTATTCGAACCTGTCTCATGTCGTCGAAAAGGGCGACCCCGAAACGCGGGAAGTGATGGATTTCGCTGACCTTCGTGGCCGGGTTGGGTACGTGAACGGCGATTTCATGTTCTACGGCGCTTTGGGTTGGTCATGGTCCAGATTGCGGGTCCACCCAAGTGCGCAATTTGACAGGGAAAGCCAGACAACTCTGGACGGCTTCAACATCGGCTTGGGTATGGAGTACAACTTCAACGACCGCTGGTTTGCCGGTGCAGACTACACCTATCGTGATGTGAGCGGCGATTTTGACGACGCACCAAACGACTCGGATTTTGACCTGAGCACCATCACGGCACGCGTCGCCTATCGTTTCTGACGCGCACAAAACGTCCGGCAGGTCCATAATCCTGACGGCCCGAAACAGGCCGATGCCGACAACTCGGCTCGGTCTGGCAAGCTCGTACAGCGGCGCCCCAAAGGAAAACCGATGCCCATTTTTCCGAACATCAAGGTGATCTTCGTCCACATCCCCAAATCCGGCGGATCAACTGTGACTACGGTTCTGAAACGGGACCGCTTTTTTGGGCGGCAAGTCAATCCGCGCGACCCGCGCGACAAAAATATCGACTATATCTCTCAGTACTTTGACCTGTTGGGCGCCGACGCCAATGACTATTTCAAGTTCAGCTTTGTGCGCAATCCATGGGACCGCTTTGTTTCAGGGTATCACTACGTGTGTCAAAGGCGGCCCGAAATCACCGAGGTAACTGAACATGGGTCGTTCAAAGAATTCGCGCAGGCCCTTTCCCAAGACCCTGAAAAGTTTCTGCAAATCCGTTATTTTCAACCGCAATATCTGTACCTGACCGACGCATCAGGAAACATGCCCCTGGACTTTGTCGGGCGTTTCGAACGGTTTGATTACGACCTTCGCAAGGCACTGAAACAGATCGGAATGCGACGCCTTGTTATTCGGCACCGCAAACAGTCGAAGCGCACGGATTATCGGGATTACTATGACCAGGAAACCCGCGACATTGTTGGCCGCGTGTACGCCCGGGACATCGATGTGTTCAATTATGCGTTCGAAGATGGACGCCACCGTGAAAAACCGGGTTTATTTGGACGGCTCGGGCAGTCCTAACTACAGTCCGTAGCGCCAACAAGGCCGGCACTGAGCCCGTCCGGCACAATCGCCTAATGGCATACTTAAAACGCAGAAACTTAAGAGATTTTTCAAAAAGTTCTGCAAGGTAATTGTAGGAACACTCTTTTCGAACGCTCCGGGATGGGCCATTAGTCGTTTCGTCAAACAAGGGAACAAAGTTTTTTGTTCTCGTTTAGATTCTCAGGACTGGTCGACCCTCAAATGGCAAATTTCAGCATCGCAAACGGTGACTCCGCCACGTTTACGGATACGTCCGCAGGTGACGGTTTCGTCATTGATTTTGACACACTGGACAACAGCTTCAGCATTCGGATCAACGATGTTGACCTGTTCATAGGCGGGCCAGCTGGCGCGGAGAACGAACTTCAGTTCCAAATTGTCCAAACGGAAGGGCAGACTGTCCAGTTTGCCGATGGCGACCGGTACGAAATTGACACGCCCGCCGTCTGGCAGCTTGGCAATACCAACGGCGAACCCGTCGTCCGCCTGGAGGTGAGCCCCGACGGCACCATCGAACTGTACGGTGTAAAGGAAGACAACGGTCCGCTGGTCCCGCTGCAATTGTTCAACGGGCTGACCGTCAACACGGACGCAATTGCAGCGGCCTGGAATGACAGCGGCGACAACACAATTGAGATTGACCAGTCAGAAACAGGCCCCACAAACGCGGCCGGCGAATTTATCGACGTCCTGTGTTTTGCAGCCGGAACACTAATTGAGACCCGCGAAGGCCCCGTCGCAGTTGAAGACCTGAAAATCTCGGATCAGATTCTGACCTTTGACAACGGCTTTAAGCCTATTCGCTGGATCGGGTCGCGCGCGTTGACCCGGGCCGAGCTTGACGCCCAGCCAAGGCTCAAACCCATTGTAATCAGGGCGAACGCCCTGGGGGTCGGTTACCCCAAGCGGGACTTGATTGTTTCACCGCAACACCGCGTTCTTGTTTCGTCGGTTGTCGCCTTGCGCATGTTCGAACGCAAGGACGTCCTGATCCCGGCGAAAAAGCTGATTTCTCTGGACGGTGTGGAAACTCTGAAGGCGACACCGGATGGGGTGGAGTATTTCCACATCCTGTTCGATGCGCATGAAATCATCTGGTCTAACGGGGCACCGACCGAAAGCCTGTTTACCGGGCCGGAGGCTTTGAAATCCGTCCCCGAGGATTCCAGAAAAGAGATTCTGGAGCTGTTCCCCGAATGCTGCGAGCCGCAATTCCAGACACATTCCGCTCGATATATCCCGCAGAAGGGCAAACAGGTGCGAAAGCTGGTGGAACGGCACCGGGCCAATCACAAACCCCTTATTGACTGCCTTGCGTCCTCGGCTCAGAACTAGGCGGCAACTGACCCAATCGCGGCCTTCAAGTGCGGGTTACTTCTCATTGCGCAGTCTTTAACCAAAAAAACGCCCGCCAAATGACGGGCGTTTCTGATTTCATTCGAACGTTGTTACATCTTGGCTTTCTCTGACTTCAGCGCCAGCCAGAGGCAATAGCACATGATCAGAACAACCATCGTAAACGGAATACCGGTCGAGACCGCCGCACCCTGAAGGGCAACCAATCCACCGCCCAGCAAGAGCGCGATTGCAACCAGCCCTTCCAGTGTGCACCAGAACACGCGCTGGATCACCGGAGCATCCATCTTGCCGCCCGCGGTGATCGTGTCGATCACCAGCGAACCGGAATCCGACGAGGTCACAAAGAACACCACGATCAGGATCAACGCGATCGGTGCGACGATACCATAAAGCGGAAGCTCTTTCAGGAAGCCAAACAGCGCGCCTTCGGGGGCATAGCTGTCGATCACGGTGGCGCGGACACCTTCCGCTCCGCCTGCGTTCAGCATGTCAATCGCGGCACCGCCGAAAGTAGACATCCAAAGGGCGCAAACCGCCGTGGGTGCCAGCAACGCGCAGATAACGAACTCTCGCACTGTGCGGCCCTTCGAGATACGGGCGATGAACATGCCCACAAACGGCGACCATGCAATCCACCAGGCCCAGTAGAAGGTCGTCCAGCCGTGGAAATAGCTGGTATCTTCTCGCCCGAACGGGTTGGACAAGGCCGGTAAGTGCAGCACGTAATCTGTCATGACGTTGAAATACCGCGCAATGGCTGTCCCAACACCGGTGACCGCGATCACGAACAGGAACAAACCAACGGCCATGATCATGTTGATCTCGCTCAGCCGTTTGACACCTGCATCCATGCCCAAAAGGACCGATCCCAGAGCAATCATCGTGATTCCGATGATCAGCAGCACCACAACTGTCGGGCTGGGTTCGATGCCGAACACTTCATAAAGGCCTGCGGCCACCTGCTGCGCACCCAATCCAAGCGAGGTTGTCAGACCGAACAGCGTGGCGAAAACAGCCAGGGTATCAATGATATGACCCCACCAGCCCCACACGCGCTCGCCAAGGATCGGGTAGAAGGCCGACCGTAGGGTCAATGGCAAGCCAAGGTTGTAGCTGAAGATCGCCAGTGCAAGGCCGACGGCGGCGTAGACGGCCCAGCCCTCAAGCCCCCAATGGTGGATCGTACCGACAACACCGGCATACTCATTACCGGGCACCGCGATATCAATTCCCAATGGAACTGCGTTTCCGTCCTCGGCAAAGTTGTAATAAACCGGTTCCATCACACCGAAGAACAACAAGCCGATCCCGATCCCGGCTGCGAACATCATCGCAATCCAGCCCGCATAGGAATAATCGGGTTTGGCGTCTTTGCCGCCGATCCGTACCTTGCCAACGGGCAAGACGATTAGCGCCAAACAAAACAGGGTGATTGCATCCACGGAAAGAACAAGGAACCAATCGAACGTACTGGTCAGCCATGGCCGGAGCCATCCAAAGAACGTCGCTGCGGCCTCTTGATTGGCCAATGCGATCAGAACGAACGCAAATATGAGGATACTTGAGATCAGGAATACCGGGTTATGGATGTCCAAACCGAAGGGTCGGACGTTATCCTGCCCAAGTTCGTATTCGGTTTCAAAGTCATAGATCCGAGGATCCGGATCCAGCATTTTCTTCGTCTGAGCCATTCGACTGCCCCTCTGTCCGCTAGGTGCAAACGCCAAGGTATTCGGTCGACTGACGGATATGAGTATTGTACCCCCTTGGCGCGTTTCCGTCTTTTCGACCGCGGGTTCAGTGATAACAGCTTACACTGACATCATATTTTTGCAAAATGCATTCGAATTGCCGCATTTGTACAAACAAATTCGAACGAAAGCCTGGTATGTTCGGCAACTCTGTTCCGATGGGTCGGATTGCCGTCAATTGCCCCACTATGCGGTTTCGCTTTCCTTTGGCTGCAATCTCATGTATGCGCGCGGGTATCTGAGACGTTGTGCCCTGACCCCGGCACTCGAACGGAAGATAAAATGGGGTCGGCGGCAATGGGGCCGCCATGCAAAACGGGAGACCCGGAGGGCCGGGAGTGCTCCCTTTTAGGATGCGCAAATGTTTGATGTAACAAAGAAATCAATGCAGTGGGGCGAAGAGACGCTGACACTGGAAACTGGCAAGGTTGCCCGTCAGGCGGACGGCACCGTGATCGCCACGCTGGGCGAAACCAGCGTCATGGCGAACGTGACCTTTGCCAAGCAACAAAAGCCCGGTCAGGACTTTTTCCCGCTGACCGTGCACTACCAAGAAAAATACTATGCCGCCGGTAAGGTTCCGGGTGGCTTCTTCAAGCGCGAGGCGCGCCCGACCGAGAAAGAGACGCTGACCGCGCGTCTGATCGACCGTCCGATCCGCCCGCTGTTCGTTGACGGCTTCAAAAACGAAGTTCTGGTCATGTGCACCGTGCTGTCTCACGATCTGGTCAACGATCCCGACATCGTGGCGATGATCGCGGCCTCGGCTGCTTTGACCATTTCCGGTGCGCCTTTCATGGGCCCGATCGCCGGTGCCCGTGTTGGTTTCGTGGATGGCGAATACGTCCTGAACCCAACCGTAGACGACATGCAGGACCTGCGCCTGAACCCCGAACAGCGTCTGGATCTGGTTGTGGCCGGCACCAAAGACGCCGTGATGATGGTGGAATCGGAAGCTTACGAGCTGTCCGAGTCCGAAATGCTGGGCGCCGTGACCTTCGCGCACGAGCAGATCCAGCCGGTCATCGACCTGATCATCGCTCTGGCCGAAGACGCCGCCAAAGAGCCGTTTGAATTCGCAGCACCCGACTATGCGGACCTCTATGCTGCTGTTTCGGCCGCTGGCGAAGAGCAGATGCGCGCCGCCTTCGCAATCACCGACAAGCAAGAGCGCACCGCCGCTGTTGCCGCCGCCCGTGAAACGATCAAAGAAGCCCTGACCGAGGAACAGTTGGAAGACGCTAACCTCGGTTCCGCGATGAAAAAGCTGGAAGCTGGCATTCTGCGTGGCGACGTCGTCAAAGGCGGCAAGCGCATCGACGGTCGCTCGACCACCGATATCCGTTCGATCGTTGCAGAAACCTCGATGCTGCCGCGGACCCACGGTTCGGCCCTGTTCACCCGTGGCGAAACGCAGGCGCTGGCCGTGACCACGCTGGGCACCGGTGACGATGAACAATTCATCGACGCGCTGCACGGCAACTTCAAATCGAACTTCCTGCTGCACTACAACTTCCCTCCGTATTCGGTTGGTGAAGTTGGCCGCGTTGGTGGCCCCGGCCGTCGCGAGATCGGCCACGGCAAGCTGGCATGGCGTGCGCTTCAGGCGGTTCTGCCTGCGGCGACCGACTTCCCCTACACGATCCGTATCGTGTCCGAAATCACTGAATCGAACGGCTCCAGCTCGATGGCTTCTGTCTGCGGCGGTTCGCTGTCGATGATGGATGCGGGCGTTCCGCTGAAAGCGCCGGTTGCTGGTGTGGCCATGGGCCTGATCCTGGAAGATGACGGCAACTATGCCATCCTGTCGGACATTCTGGGTGACGAAGACCACCTGGGCGACATGGACTTCAAAGTGGCGGGTACCGAAAACGGCATCACCTCGCTGCAGATGGACATCAAGGTTGCGGGCATCACACCCGAGATCATGGAGAAAGCCCTGGCACAGGCCAAGGACGGCCGGATGCACATTCTGGGCGAGATGGGCAAAGCCCTGTCCGAGACCAACGAATTCTCGGTCCACGCCCCGCGCATCGAGACCATGAACATCCCAACCGACAAGATCCGCGAAGTGATCGGCTCGGGCGGTAAGGTCATCCGCGAGATCGTCGAAGTTTCGGGTGCCAAGGTCGACATCAACGACGACGGCGTCATCAAGATCGCGTCACCGGATGGTGAATCGATCCAAAAGGCCTATGACATGATCTATTCGATCGTGGCCGAGCCGGAAGAAGGTCAGATCTACACTGGTAAAGTGGTCAAGATCGTCGACTTCGGTGCCTTCGTGAACTTCTTTGGCAAGCGCGACGGTCTGGTCCACGTATCTCAGATCGAAAACCGCCGTCTGAACCATCCGTCGGATGTTCTGAAAGAAGGTCAAGAAGTTAAGGTCAAGCTGCTGGGCTTTGACGATCGCGGCAAGGTCCGCCTGTCGATGAAAGTGGTCGATCAGGAAACCGGCGAAGAGATCGTGCCTGAGAAGAAAGAAAAGAAAGAAGACGCCGAGTAATCGGGAACTCTTTTCTTAAATAATGAAAGACCCCGGTTATGGCCGGGGTCTTTTGTTTAGTGGGCCACGCCGGACGGCCCATGCTTCATAATATGCCATTGTCCAAAGCTGTCGTTCAAATCCAGTTTGATCGCCGCATTCGCTTTGGTCGATGCATTGCCAATTTCCGCCAGAGTGAATTCGATCCCACCGGGGATGTCGATCCGCACCCGGTGCTCTCCTCCGCCGTGCGGGGCCTGAATCGGTCGTCCGGTCGAGCTGAGCACATCGCCGATGGTAACACTGGCCGTGCGCCTCTCCATGTCCATCTCGAAATCAATTGGCAAATACAGCGTCTCGTGAACGGTTTTGCACATCGCCCGAAAGACGAACCAATGGGTCGCCATTTCTTCGGTCTCTTCACCGTGGAAGACCTTTTCCAGCGCCGCGCGCTGCGCATCCGAGGCGCTTGGATCGATGATAACCTGCATCTCGCCGCCGCCTTCAAAAATCGGACCGGGCCACGCATAAATTAGTGCGGCTTTCGCCCCGACAAGGTTCGTATCGCCAAAATGCCCCTTTGAAATTTCCAGAACTTCAAATCCACGGCAGTTCCCGTGTGTAGGCAATTCTTCGAACTGACAAGGGCAGGCATAGCCGCAGTTGCAGTTCCCAAAAGCCTCACCTTCGACATACCAATCTGTAAATGCCATCGTCTTCTCCTGTAGTGCACAGTGTGAACGCTCGATGTTTGTGGCCGTGTGCCTGTTCGTCAGCTCAATCGCCATACCCTATCACAAAAGGTCGGATTCACGAACCGAGGCGCACCTGCCAGTTCGGTGCCAAACAAGGTCTTTCAGACCATGTGACAGATCAATCGCACAAGTTCTGAGGGAATTTCTGTACCTGACCGGACCTATAGTTGTATTTTGCCCTTCTTACCCTCTGGTTTCTCTTTCCCAGATTGCGTGCGTGTTCTATGCACTTGTGCATGCGCTCTTTTGTTATTCACATGTCCTCAAGTACGGCCCGGCGGCCCAACGCAGAAAAGCTTTGCGCTAGTCTGCCAAACGCCGAACTATTCGAGGCAGTGAATGGTCGCAATTCTGACCAGATCGCAGATGTAGAGTTGTTTCCCGGCAATTTGCATCGTCCCGAATACCCGTTCAATTTGCGACCAGCAGAAATCGGAGTGTTCGAAAGCCACCGCCGAATCTGGCAGAAGCTGGTGGATGAAAAGATCGACCTGGCCATCATTACCGAGGACGACCTGCGCGTTGACCCCTGCCGGATGGACGAGGCGCTGAAGATGCTCACCCCGATCGCGACACCCGACCATTACATCCGCATTCCGGTAAAGCAGCGCGAAATTGCGGCGCAGGTGCTGGCCCGGCGCAACGACATGCGACTGATCCTGCCCAAGGTGATCGGATTGCAATGCGTGTGTCAGTTGGTCGGACGTCGTGCGGCCGAGCGGCTGCTTGAGGCCACCAACAAAATCGACCGCCCGATTGACACGTTCCTACAAATGCACTGGTTGACGGGCCAGCCGATTCTGGCGCTGCTAGGCAGCGGCAATCAGGAGGTCGCCAACGAGATCGGTGGGTCCACGATTCAAACCCGCCCCCCACTTGGTGACAAAATTTCCCGAGAGTTCAAGCGCGCCGCTTACCGCGCGAAGCTTTATCAACACCCGCAGCGACCCGCGGCGTGACCGGCGCATAAGATCGAACCTATGCGCACAGCGGATAAGCGGGGCATTTAGCCCCGCCCTCTGTCTTAGCTGGGCGCCTTGGTTTTGCGCAGGTAAGGGAAGATCGTCTCAAACTCACCAAACTTTTCCTTGGCTTCTTCGTTCGAAACCGCTGGTGGAATGATCACGTCTTCGCCCGGAATCCAGTTGGCCGGAGTTGCTACGCCCTTGGCGCTCATTTGCAAGCCGTCCAAGGCGCGCAGGATTTCTGCAAAGTTACGGCCTACGGTCATCGGATAGGTCATCGACAGCTTCAGTTGCTTGTCAGGGCCAATGATAAAGACCGAACGGACCGTGGCGCTGTCAGCCGGTGTGCGGCCATCCGGCAGGTACGCTTCGGCTGGCAGCATGTCGAAAGCTTTCGAAACGGCCAGCCCGTCATCCGCGATGATCGGGAAACCGGGGTTGGCATTGCCATAAGCTTCGATGTCTTTCTTCCACTTTTTGTGGTCCTCGACGCCGTCGACGGACACACCCAGAACTTTGGTATTCCGTGCAGCCCATTCATCATTCAGTTGGGCCACGGCCGAGAATTCGGTGGTGCAGACCGGGGTGAAATCCTTGGGGTGCGAAAACAGAATGGCCCAGCTGTCACCAATCCAGTCGTGAAACTGAATGGTTCCCTGATCCGTTTCTGCAGTGAAATTCGGGACGGTGTCGTTAATGCGCAAACCCATGGGGCGTCTCCTTTCCTGCTGATAAGCCGAAATCGGCTGACGCAAATTTAATCACTTTGCCGACAAGTTAAACCAATCATTTGAGGCTGAGTGACAAAACTGCGTTACTCATACGATCGTGCATTTGGAATTGCCCCCTTGCCCCTTGCTGACCGGGGTGACAAAGTGCCCGCAAAACCGACCGGGCGGTCGGAGAATATTTGTGGAAAGGTGGAGCCATGATCGACAAGCGGAACTTCTATATTAACGGCCAGTGGGTCGCCCCGGCACAGGCCAACGATTTTGAGGTCATCAACCCCTCGACCGAAGACCCCTGCGCGGTGATTTCACTTGGAGGCGCCGACGATACCAACGCCGCAGTCGCTGCCGCCAAAGCCGCCCTGCCCGGCTGGATGGCAACCCCGGTGCAAGAGCGCATTGCGCTGGTTGAAAAGCTGGTCGAGATCTACCTGTCGCGCTTGGAAGATCTGGCGCAAGCCATGTCTCTGGAAATGGGTGCTCCGATTGATATGGCGCGCACGCAGCAGTCTGGCGCCGGTGTCTATCACCTGAAAAATTTCGTCCGTGCAGCCAAGGCGTTTCAGTTCGAACGCCCCTTGGGGGATCACGCCCCCAACGACCGGATTATCTATGAAGCTGTGGGCGTCGCCGCCCTGATCACACCTTGGAACTGGCCGATGAACCAGATCACACTCAAGGTGGGCGCGGCTGCGATTGCGGGCTGCACCATGGTTCTGAAACCGTCCGAGCAAAGCCCGCTGAACGCGATGATCTTTGCCGAGATGATGGACGAGGCCGGGTTCCCGGCAGGCGTGTTCAACCTAGTGAATGGCGATGGTGTGGGCGTGGGATCGCAACTGTCGGCGCATCCAGATGTGGATATGATCAGTTTCACCGGCTCGACCCGCGCGGGCACCGCGATCTCAAAGAACGCCGCAGATACTTTGAAGAAAGTGCATCTTGAACTGGGCGGCAAGGGCGCAAACGTCGTCTTTGCCGATGCCGATGAAAAGGCCGTTAAGCGCGGCGTGCTGCATATGATGAACAACACCGGCCAAAGCTGTAACGCCCCCAGCCGTATGCTGGTGCAACGCCCGATCTACGATCAGGCGGTCGAGACTGCCGCGCAAGTTGCCAACATGGTTTCGGTCGGGAACGCTCAGGAAGAAGGGCGGCACATTGGCCCCGTGGTGAACGAACTGCAATGGACCAAGATTCAGGATCTGATCCAGAAGGGCATCGACGAAGGCGCCCGGCTGGTCTCTGGTGGCACCGGGCGGCCTGAAGGTCTGAACAAGGGCTATTACGTGCGCCCCACCGTTTTTGCCGATGCCAACAACCAGATGACCATCGCGCGCGAGGAAATCTTTGGCCCGGTCTTGACCATGATCCCCTTCGATACCGAGGAAGAAGCCGTCGAGATCGCCAATGACACGCCCTATGGCCTGACCAACTATGTTCAGACACAGGACGGCGACCGCGCGAACCGCATGGCGCGCGCGCTGCGGTCGGGCATGGTCGAAATGAACGGCCAGTCCCGCAGTGCCGGGTCGCCTTTCGGGGGCATGAAACAATCCGGCAACGGGCGCGAGGGCGGCGTTTGGGGGCTGGAAGATTTTCTTGAGATCAAAGCTGTCGGCGGGTGGGCCGCCGAGTAAACGCCTGGCACAACGTCTGGCTCGGGCGTCCAGCCCGGGCCGCGCCCGACTCTCCCCCCGGGAGGGCGCTTTGGCGACGACAAAAGCGGCTCATGCTTCGTCCGTACTTTCAAGATAAAGCGCCCATGAAACACGTATTGCAGCGCCCTCCCAGGGTCGGACGCGCCCCTAGTGTCTAAGCATCCGCCTGCGCGGCTTCATAGGCCAGCATGGCGCGTTTGACGGGCAGGCCCCAGTGATAGCCGCCCAACCCGCCGGATTTCCGCAAGGCGCGGTGACACGGAATCAGCCAACTGACCGGATTGCGCCCAACCGCAGTACCAACAGCACGCACCGCTTGCGGAGACCCAACCCGCTGCGCGATCTCGGAATATGTCGTTACCTGCCCCGAAGGGATATGCATCAGCGCTTCCCACACTTTGATTTGCAGCGGTGAACCGATCAAGTGCAGCGGAGTTTCCCCACGGTTCGCCCCAAACGATGCCTCGACCCACGGGCGTAGCTTTTCGGTATCCTCGACGTAATCCGCCTTGGGCCAGCGGGACGTCATGTCCTCCATTGCGGCTGCCTCGCCAGTTTCCGCACCGAACGCCATGCCGCAGATGCCCTTGTCGGTGCCCATCACCAGTGCCGGACCAAAGGGGCAATCGAACCAGCCCCAATAAATCGTCAGACCCGCGCCTTTGCGCGCGTATTCGCCAGGACTCATGGATTCCCATTTCAAGAACAGATCATGCAGGCGACCGCTGCCAGACAGACCCACGTTATGCGCGGTTTCCAGCGTGGTGAAACGCTCGCGCAGCAGGGCTTTTGCATGGCCCAGCGTCAGGTACTGCTGATACCGTTTCGGTGACACCCCGGTCCAGCGTGAAAACAGACGCTGGAAATGGGCCGGGCTCATGTCCATCTGATCGGCCAGTTCTTCCAGAGACAGGGATTCGCCGCCCTGATCAATCAGTTCAATCGCGCGCCGCATGACGTTGTAGTGATATCCGCTTTCGGGGGTTTGAACATTCATGACTCTCACCTCGTATGTTGCCCGAACCATATCGCGGTGACAGCGCCCCGGCGACCCGAAACCTGCGCATTGGCTTTAGGCTTGTGTCACCGGCCCTTGGGCGGCATTAAGGCGCGGATGGCAAAACAACTTGATTATCACACGATCCGCGAGATCTTTACGCGCTTTCAGGACGCCGACCCCGAACCCAAGGGCGAGCTTGAGCATGTGAACGTCTATACCCTTGTCGTGGCCGTGGCGCTGTCGGCGCAAGCGACCGATGCGGGTGTCAACAAGGCCACGCGCGAATTGTTCAAGATCGCCGACACCCCGCAAAAGATGCTGGATCTGGGTGAAGAGGGCCTGATCGAACACATCAAGACCATCGGCCTGTTCCGCCAAAAGGCCAAGAACGTCATCAAACTCAGCCGCATTCTGGTCGAAGACTATGGCGGCGAGGTGCCCAATTCCCGTGCCGCCCTGCAATCCCTGCCCGGTGTAGGGCGCAAGACGGCCAATGTGGTTCTGAACATGTGGTGGCGGCAACCGGCACAGGCGGTGGATACGCATATCTTCCGCGTCGGCAACCGCACCGGCATTTGCCCCGGCAAAACCGTGGACGCGGTCGAGCGCGCAATCGAAGATAACATCCCCGCCGATTTCCAATTGCACGCGCATCACTGGCTGATCCTGCATGGCCGCTATCACTGCAAGGCGCGCAAACCCCTGTGCGGAACCTGTATCATCCGCGATCTCTGCGAATTTGAGGACAAGAACCTATGAAAACCTATCAGCTTACCGGTATCGGCAACGCCGTCGTGGACGTGATCTCTCAGGCCGATGACAGCTTTCTGGAGCTGATGGGCATCGAAAAAGGCATCATGCAACTGATCGAGCAGGAACGCGGCGAGGTGCTGTATGCCTCGATGGAAGGTCGGGTGCAGACGCCGGGCGGTTCGGTCGCCAACACCATCGCAGGGGCCGGGGCGCTGGGGCTGGATGCAGCCTTTATTGGGCGTGTGCATGACGACGCTTTGGGCCGGTTCTATGCGGATGCGATGAACGAAGAGGGCGTCGACTTCGTCAACCCTCCGGTGCCGGGAGGGGAACTGCCGACCTCGCGTTCGATGATCTTTGTCTCGCCCGATGGGGAACGGTCGATGAACACCTATCTGGGGATTTCGTCCGAGCTGTCTTCGACCGACGTGTCCGCGGATGTGTCGGGCAACAGCCAGATCATGTTCCTTGAAGGCTATTTGTTTGACAAGGAAAAGGGCAAGGCCGCATTTCTTGAGGCCGCGCGCACCTGTCACAAGGGCGGCGGCAAGGCCGGGATCGCAATTTCCGACCCGTTCTGCGTGGAACGTCACCGGGTCGATTTCTTGCTGTTGATCGAAAACGAATTGGATTTCGTCATCGGGAACGAAGCCGAGATCAAATCCCTGTTCGAAACCGACGATCTGGAAGACGCACTGGCAAAGACCGCGGACATTTGCCCTCTGGTTGTGTGTACCCGGTCAGGCGATGGTGTGACGGTGTTGTACGAAGGGCAACGGGTTGATGTGCCCGTCGAAAAAGTTGTGCCGGTCGATGCCACCGGCGCGGGCGATCAGTTCGCCGCCGGGTTCTTGTTTGGCATGGCCACGGGCCGCGATTACGAGACCTGCGCCAAAATAGGCAATGTCTGCGCCCGCGAAGTGATCAGCCATATCGGTCCCCGCCCCGAGGCGAACATGCAAGAATTGCTGCGGGCCGAAGGGTTACTCTGATCCCGTCTATTAGAAACCAGCTGCCGCGTCGTTCAGAGACCAATCGTATTTGTAGGAGCTGACGCGGCGCACGTCTTGTAGGCGCGTTTTCAGATCCGGATCGGCAACGGTTCGGATATAGGCTAAGACCGCCTGTTCGTTCGGTCCGAAATCTTCGCGGAACCAGATGAAGATTTTGGACAGGATCAGCCCGCCATTGTCGTTGAACCGAACCCCGCGCGGGTCGTTGATATATTCATGTTCGGCGGCGGCGAAATCACGCTCCAGCGTTTCGGCCTGCCAAGCGCGGTTCATCAGGTTGGGGCAGCCGACAGCCGCACAATTCAGCGCGTAGTGGATTCGCGGCTCGGCATAGTTGGGTCGGATGATGCGATGCTCGATATCGTTCAGGGTCAGAGTCTGCCCCGCGACCATCACCAGAGGCCGGTTCCACGGCCCGATTGACAGCGGCCCGTCCTTGATGTCGCGGATCGAGGCGACGGGGTAGTTCTCAAGGATCACATCCACCGTCACCGCGTTATACATGTTGATCCAATAGGCCAATTGCTGATCGCGGGTCAGAGCGGCAGGGTCCACCGCTTGCAACGCCGTCAGATACTCGTCCAGCCGCACCTTGTCGGCCTGCGTTACCTGCCCATAAGCCACTCGGTTCACCCCTTGCGCATCCGGAGCGACATAGCGGTTCAGGAACAGGGTCCAGTCACTGTGATCCACTCGCGCACCGGGCGGTGGCGCAGATTGCGTCAGGGCACCGTCCGGCAATGGGGCCGCAGCGGGCAGGGCCAACCGCTCGACACTGGCGCAGGCGACCAGCAGGGGTAGCAGCAAGATCAGTATTAAACGCATTGAGGCCCCCCCGGCATTGACGATGGACCTTGGGCAACGCAGCAAGGTCTGGCGGATACCCAACAGTTAGAGGCGAGCCCCGGACAGGGCTACGCCCCCTCACGTCAACGTGCAGGACGGTGATCGCATCAACCGCAACATCCGCGCGATTGACGTGTCTGGACCGACGTGGGTGCTTCGTTCTGGTTAGCGCCCCGGCCCAGCCAGGTGCGATAGGCCAGATAAAAATCTGTAAACCGAACGGCGAAATCTTCGGATACCGACTTTTGCGGAATCCCTGTCGCCAACACAGCCTGTTGCCATGCCTTCACCTTGGGATAACGCGCCAGCATGTCATGACCGCTATGCGCTTCGACGATCGAAGCGCGGTGCAATAGCGGCAGCCACGCCATATCGACATTGCCCAGCGCCTCGCCACCAAAGAACGGGTCGCTGCCCATTGTCTGTTCGACCCTAGCAAAGGCGGCGTTCAGTTTTGACAAACGTTCGGTAAACGTCGCCAAATCGGCGCTTTGCATCGCGCTGCACTGGACAAGATAATGCTTGCTGGCCTGATAGCTCCAGGCGCGGTTCAGGGCGCGTTGCTCGGGCGTCAAATCGGGTTGCAGCGGCGCGGAAATGTCATCGATATATTCCGCGATCGCGTCAGACTCGAAAAGCGGTGTACCGCCTTCAGTCACCAGAACAGGCACCTGACCTGTTGGCGAGAGGTCAAGGAACCAGTCGGGCTTGTCGCTGAGACTGATGTAATCGATCTGATAAGGTATCTGCTTGGCCTCAAGCAACGCGGTTACGCGCTGCACGAAGGGGCAGATTTTGAAGCTAATGATACGGATCATCTTCATTTCCTTTTGGTGGTTTCATCTGTCAGACGAAGCCCGCGCCAAAAAGACGACGTTCAGATCAACATTTTTTGCAGTTTTCCGATTTTATCCGCACATCCGCGATGTTTCCGCGCGCATCCATTGTGATGTCACAGCAGTTTTCAAACGCTTTTCGCAACTCAGCCCGACCTTTCTGTACGCGGGATTTGAGGGTCGAATACGGTAGACCATGTGCCACAGCGTAATCATTCTGAGACATTCCGTTGATATCTATAGCCATCAGCATATCCGCTGTTTCCGCGGGCAGGCCGCGAATGAACGGCTCAACGCAGCCTTCCAAATCCTGCCGGGTTTCGGGGTCATCGCGGTGATACCACAGGTCATCCGGGTGCGCCTGCGCGCGGCCGGACTTGCGATAGAAATCAATGATGGTGCGATCTGCGGTCTGAAAAAGCCATGGCTGCAACTTGGACGGATCCATCAGCGCAGGCAAACCAGTAAACACTTTGACCGAAATCTCTTGCAACAGGTCGTCCACATCCGCTGCATTCGCAACGCGCGAGTGCAAAAACGCCTTCAGGCGCGCACGGTACTTGGGCCAGATGTCCTCGATGCGCATGACACTTTATGACAGGTGTTCGGCAAAGGCGGCAACAACCTGTTCATAAACGTCACGTTTAAACGGCACGATCTCTTGCACCAAGCGCGAAGGCTCCTGCCATTTCCACCGGGTGAACTCGGGGTGATCGGTGTCGATATTAATCTGATCGTCGCGGCCTGAGTAGCGCAGCAGAAACCATTTCTGCTCTTGCCCACGAAAGCGACCTTTCCAGATTTTCGGGACGATATCATGCGGCAGGTCATAAGGCAGCCAACCTGGCGTTTCGGCCACGACCTCGACCAGATCAGCGGTCACCCCTGTTTCTTCCCAAAGCTCGCGCAGGGCCGCATCGCGGGGGTCTTCGCCCTTGTCCACGCCCCCTTGCGGCATCTGCCAAGCGTTCTTGTGGCGATCATTGCGCTGGCCCACGAAAATCTGGCCATGCGCATTCATCAACATCAGGCCAACACAAGGACGATAGGGCAGTTTCGCGATCTGATCAGGGGTCATGCTTGGTCTCTTTTTCCTGTAACGATCCGTCTGTATCAACTGCCGGTGCGACAGCATAGACCGTGACGCAAGGTTTCGCGTGACAAAGTTGACGCGAACATCAATCTAACGCTGAAAATCCGGGAGGGAGAGTTTGCCATGACTGCGTACCCAAATATGCTGGCCCCGCTTGATCTGGGCTTCACCACACTGAAAAACCGCGTTCTGATGGGCTCGATGCATACAGGGCTTGAGGAAACAGGCGACTGGAACCGCGTGGCCGAGTTCTATGCAGACCGCGCCCGTGGGGGCGTGGCCCTGATGGTGACGGGTGGGATCGGTCCGAACCTTGAAGGCTCGGTTCTGCCGGGCGCGTCGATGATGACCAATGATGACGAGGTTGCAAAACATTCCATCGTCACCCAGCGCGTGCACGAAGCGGGCGGCAAGATTGCCATGCAAATCCTGCACGCAGGCCGCTATGCCTATGGCCCCAAATGTGTGGCGCCCAGCCCGGTTAAATCGCCGATCTCTCCGTTCCCGCCCAGCGAACTGGACGAGGAAGGTATCGAGAAGCAGATCAGCGACATCGTCAACGCGGCTGCTCTGGCCCAGAAAGCGGGCTATGACGGGGTCGAGATCATGGGGTCCGAAGGGTATTTCATCAACCAGTTCCTCGTGACCCACACCAACAAGCGTGAGGATCGCTGGGGTGGCTCTTACGAAAACCGGATGCGCCTGCCGATCGAAATCGTGCGCCGCACGCGCGAAGCCGTGGGAACCGATTTCATCATCATCTACCGCTTGTCGATGATTGACCTTGTGCCCAACGGTTCGACCTATGATGAGGTTGTGGAACTGGCGAAGCGGGTCGAAGAGGCTGGTGCGACGATCATCAACACCGGCATCGGCTGGCACGAGGCGCGAATCCCGACCATCGCCACCAGCGTCCCCCGCGCGGCCTTTGCCTGGGTGACCAAGAAACTGATGGGCGAGGTCAACATTCCGGTGATCACCTCGAACCGGATCAACACCCCCGAAGTCGCCGAAGAGGTTCTGTCCACAGGCTGCGCCGACATGGTGTCGCTGGCGCGTCCGATGCTTGCGGATGCGGAATTCGTGAACAAGGCCATCGCGGGCCAGTCCGCGAAGATCGCGCCTTGTATTGCCTGCAACCAAGCCTGCCTTGACCATACGTTCGGCGGCAAATTGACCTCGTGCCTGGTCAATCCACGCGCATGTCATGAGACTGAACTGGTCATCGAAAACGCTGCAACTACCAAGTCGGTTGCCATCGTGGGCGCAGGTCCGGCCGGTCTGTCCACCGCGATGACCGCTGCCCAGCGCGGCCATGACGTAACCTTGTTCGACCGCGCCGCCGAAGTGGGCGGACAGCTAAACATGGCCAAGCAGGTTCCGGGCAAGGAAGAGTTCTGGGGACTGGTCGACTGGTATCGCACCATGATCGCAGATCTGGGTGTGAAGGTCGAACTGAACCGCGATGTCAGCGCCGATGACCTGACCGGATTTGATGAAGTCGTCATCGCAACCGGCGTCAACCCGCGCGACCCGGAAATCCCCGGGCAAGACCGCGAGAATGTCATCAGCTATATCGACGTTCTGCGCGACAAGGCCGAAGTCGGCAAATCCGTCGCCGTGATCGGTGCCGGCGGCATCGGGTTCGACGTGTCCGAGTTTTTGCTGGAAGACGGCCACAGCATCACCGCGGACCTGCCTGCTTGGATGAAGGAATGGGGCGTAACCGACCCGGCCGAACACCGCTCGGGTTTAGCTCCTGAAGGACCGCAGCCTGCAGCCCCGGCGCGCGAGGTAACATTACTGCAGCGCAAGAAACAGGCGCATGGCAAGGGACTGGGTAAAACCACCGGCTGGATTCACCGTGCGACGCTGAAGATGAAGGACGTGAATTTCGTTGGCGGCGTCAATTATGAGCGCATCGACGACGACGGCCTGCATATCAGCTTTGGCGAAGAGCGCGCGGACCCAACCGTTATCGCGGCAGATACGGTTGTTCTATGTTCCGGTCAGGTTTCAGAACGCAGCCTTGCGGATGCGCTAATCGAACGCGGTATCACTCCGCATGTGATCGGCGGCGCGGATCTGGCCGCAGAACTGGATGCAAAACGCGCGATCAATCAAGGGACGCGTTTGGCGGCTACGTTCTGACGCGACGATAAATTTTTTTTGCGCCATGGGAAGCCGTCTCGGAAGAGGCGGCTTTTTTGATGCCGCTTGACTCCTTATGTACATATGTACATATACAACAAATGAATCAGAAAATAGTACGTATCCAAACTGGAATTCGAATCGAAAGACGGCTTTTGAAAGTTCTGAAGGGGCTGGCAGAGTCGCTGGACATGACCCTGAGCGATCTAATCGAAGGCATGACCCTGCACAGTTTTGAAAACAAACCGGCGTTTTCCGAGGAAACGCTGGAGAAGATCAAGCAACTCAAAAGTGTCTATGACCTCGACTGGACATCCCAAGACAGCCATCGCTTCAAGGAGGACGGTGAATGAGCGCCGATATCACTAACGCATTTGAAGCACACGCCATCGACAACACTACGTTCGGACATGCCGAACACGTGCAAGTCGCATACGATCTGCTGCGCAAGTATGATTTCATCGATGCCGCGGCGATCTACGCGAAAGGAATCCGATCGCTTGCTGCCAAGGCGGGTGACCCTGACAAGTTCAATCTGACGATCACTTACGCGTTCATGAGTCTGATTGCCGAGCGTCTTGCCAATGGGCAATCAGATGACTTTGCAGCGTTCGCACAGGAAAACCCCGACTTAATGACTAAGGTTGTCCTCAACAATTGGTATACAAAAGAACGGCTGAATACGGCGCTGGCGCGCAGAATCTTCCTACTACGTGTTGCCGCCTAAATAGGTCGACCGAATGCGCACAGCCTACTCGACCGTGATCGTAATCACTTCGGACACAATTGGCGTTGCGTGTGGCACATGACCCGCATCCCCCAAGACCAGTTGCAGCGTATGTTCGCCCGGTGCCAAATCCAGTGTCACTTCGGTTTGCCCACCACCGAAATGGATGTGGTTGTCATCGGCAGGCAGACCATAGGCCAACTCATCGGCGCCGTCCTCGCCCTCACCCAGCGGTGGGCGGTCGATCAGAAGGTGGTGATGGCCGGTGTTCTCTTTCTCTGTTCCGGCTGGGGCGACGCCCATTCCACTTAGGCCGAAAACGATCGTCACGGGTGATTTTACGGTATCTCCATCCGACAAATTCACGAAATAGACCTCGGCATCCGGGTTCGAAGGTGTCTCACCTCCGGCCAAAGCAAGCGTCGCGGAAAGGGTCAGGGCAGCGATGGTAAAAAGAGCTCTCATTGTCTTCTCCATGGTCACAAATTTGCCATGCTCATCTTAACATATTTAGCCAAATTCCCATAAAAGCCTGCGTGTATTGAGTTTGTGGCGAATTAAGAAACCATCGTTTCCGCGTTTCCTATACGCAAACGATCCGAATAAAATCCCTGATATTATCCCATGTCTGCCCAGTTTCCGCCCAGATTGGCCGCAAAAATCGGTCAACGAACCAATACCTGGGGAACGAGAATGGACAGACTGACCGAAATGGAAGCCTTTGCCAACGTGGTGGACCAGGGTGGCTTCACCGACGCGGCCAAGAAAATGGGCATCTCCAAGTCGGCCGTGTCAAAGCACGTATCGAGCCTGGAGGCCCGCCTGGGCGCCCGCCTGTTAAACCGCACGACTCGTCGTGTTTCGCCGACAGAAATCGGCCTGGCCTACTATGACCGGGCGCGTCGCGTCCTGAATGACGCGGGTGAAGCCGACGCCTTGGTGACCTCGATGCAATCCGCGCCATCCGGGTTGCTTAGAATCAGCGTCGCGACAGATTTCGGCGTGAATCACCTGTCACCGGTTTTGTCAGGTTTTCTGGCAGCTTACCCGGATATCACAGTGAATATGGTTCTGAATAACCGGTATGTGGAACTAATTTCAGAAGGCTTTGATGTGGCCGTTCGAATCGGAGAGTTGGAAGACAGCACTCTGCGCGCCCGCAAGCTGACGGAAACCGTGAAACGTATGGTCGCGGCCCCAAGCTATATCGAGAAATACGGACGTCCGCAAAAGATCGACGATCTGAACGAGCACAAGCTGCTGCACTATTCCAGCCAGTCGTCCGGCAATGTATGGAAACTGACCGCGCCTTCGGGCGAAAAACGTCAGGTCCGTACTGCAGGCTGGCTAAGCGTCAACGACGGCCAATCCCTGCTGAACGCGGCGATCTCGGGCCTTGGGATCGCCCATCTGCCCAGCTATCTTTATGCGGACGCGCTGAAATCTGGCCGCGTTCAGGATGCGATGCCGTCACTGCCCGACGAGGTTCAAGGCGTCTACGCGGTTTACCCGCCCGGCCGTTTCACACAGCCCAAAGTAAGGGCATTCATTGATTTTCTGGTCGAGTCCTTCAACGACAAGGGCCCGATGGATTGGTAATTTCTCCCCAGTGAAGACTGTACGACCCGCGCATTTTGTGCGGGTCTTTTTTTATTCGGGCGAAACCGTCAACCCCATGTCGCGTGCAACCGCGCGCAGAGATTTCGTCAGAATATTCCGGCCGGGCAGGTCGTCTTCCCCACGACGCGCCAACAGCGCGATATCGCGATTGGCATTTGGAATAGCCAAGGGGCGCAGCCGAACCTCATCGCGGTAGATACCCTGCCGACGCGCGTACAAATCAGGCAAGACGGCGACTCCGACCCCCGAAGCCGCCATCAATACAATCGAATCCAGCGTTGTTCCTTCATATTCGTCCGACACGACACCGCCACACTCGGCGGCCAGCGCATATACGATTCGGGACAGACGATGGCTTTGATCCAGCGTCAGGATCAAACGGTCGCGCAGGTCTTCGGCGGTGACGCCATGCAAATCCCGCGCCAACAAGTCGTCAACGGCCACGCCGATCCACAAGGTTTCATTGAACAGACGCTGCTGCATCGTGTTGGGATGATCTTCGGGGGTTGAGATTATTAGGTCAAAGCGTCCGGCCTTTAGCCCCTGTTCCAGATCGCGTGTATTCTCTTCACGCACAACAATCCGCAGACCCGGCCGATCCCGGTGAATCTTTTTGATGGCCTGCGGCAAAAGATATGGGCCAATTGACGGCAATACGCCCAGCCTCAACCGTCCACCGACCGGCGCGTCGCTGGTCATGGCGTGGCGCAGGTCCTGAACCTCGGCCAATATCTTCTGGGCGCGTGAAATGAACGCCTCGCCTTTGGCTGTCGCGTGAACACCGCCCCTATTGCGTTCGAAAATGCGCAGGCCAAGCTCTTGTTCTACTGCTGATATCTGCGCTGACAGGCTGGGTTGGCTGACATTCAGCACGTCTGCTGCAAGCCCGAACCTGCCAAGGCGACTGACGGTGACGATATATTCAAGCTGACGCAGAGTTGGGCGCATTTCATAGCCTCAAACTATGTTAAAATTAGAAAGATAATATTTGGATAATGCATTTCGGCAAGGCACCTAGCCCAAAAACCGGGACAGGAGCCGCAAATGCCAACCGTAATCGACACGCTGTCCAGCAATTTGCTGGTGCCCACGATCCTTTTCTTCGCGCTTGGGCTGCTGGCCGCCTTTGTGCGCAGCGATCTTTCGATCCCCGCAGGTGCGGCCAAGTTCATGTCGCTGTATCTGCTGCTGGCCATCGGGTTCAAAGGCGGCAGCAATCTGTCCGAGCATGGCATCCATTTGGACCTGTTTCTAACCCTACTGGGTGGCGTGGCGCTGTCCTTTGCCATTCCGTTCGTGGCCTTTGGTTTGCTGCGAGTCATGACCCGGCTGGACCCGCTGAACGCGGCTGCGGTCGCCGGGCATTATGGGTCGATTTCGATCGTCACTTTCGTGACTGCCACAAGCCTGCTGGACCTTGTCGGCCTCAGCCATGACGGGTTCATGGTCGCCGTCGCCGCCGCGATGGAGGTGCCCGCCATCCTGTCCGCTCTGTGGCTTGCCCACAGATCAAATGGCAATGGCGTAAAGGAAGCGGGGCTTTGGCGCGATTTGCTGGCAAACGGATCGATTGTCCTACTGACCGGGGCGTTCTTCATCGGGGCCATAACCGGTGGTGAGGGGATGCAGATGATCGCGCCATTCATCGTGACGCCATTTACCGGTATCCTCTGCCTGTTTCTTCTGGACATGGGCCTTTCAGCCGGGCGGAGCTTGCTGAGTAACCGCGATAAACTGTCGGTGGGGCTGTTTGGCTTTGGTGTGCTGATGCCCCTGATCGGAGCAGTGATGGCCTGGGCAGTCGGCGCAGTGATCGGCCTGTCCGAAGGCAGCCTGTTCCTGCTGATGGTGTTATCCGCTTCGGCCTCTTACATCGCGGTGCCCGCAGCAATGAAAATCGCGCTGCCCAAGGCCGAATCCGGGATTTACCTGACCCTGTCACTGGGAGTTTCGTTCCCGTTCAACATCACGGTTGGATTGCCGCTTTATCTGTGGTGGGTGATGTGACGGATCAGTTGACCAGCAAAATCGCCTCGACCCGGCGGTTCAGGTCCCTTCCCTCGGGCGTGGCGTTCGAGGTCAACGGGGCAAGATAACCGATACCGCGCGCCTCAAGCCGGTCTGCCGCGACACCATGTTTTTCGATCAGGCGGACGCGAACCGCCTGAGCCCGCCCTGTGCTGACCGAGATATTTGCCTCGAGCGTGCCGGTGTCATCTGTGTTGCCCACAAGGGCCATCCGCACCGCTGGGTTGTCTTTCAGATATGCAGCGATCAGCGCAAGCGACGCAAAGGGGCCGTCGCCCAACGTGATCTCACCGGTGCGAAAATGCAGATCGTCCAGAATGACATGGCCGTTCTGTTCAAGATCAGCCAGCAGCCCCTGCGACTGTTCCACTGTCTCTTCGATGACAAGCGGCGGAGGGGCCTCGGCATCTGCAGGCGAAACGCGGATCATCTGAACATAACCATCGGGTGGGTTGCGGCTGACCAGCAAACTCAGCGCTTCGTCCCCGCGCGTGGCGGACAAAAAGCGATAGTCCTGAATGGCGACATACATGTCAGGCGTTGGCACAACCTCGGTTCCAAAGCGGAAGTCAAAGCCACCGCAGGTGCGCGCCTCACACTCAAACAACACATCGAACCCTTGTGCCTGAATCTGATCCCGCAAAGGTTCCAGCAACTGCAGCGTTGTGCTGGACCCCGCCTGCAAGCGCCACGTCAAACGCTCAACCCTACCTTCGACCGTTCGGGCGGGCACAGAGCCGTCGGCAAAAACCCCGGTTGGCATGTCATAGCTGTCCAGGGCACTGGTCCTGTCGCTCACCAGACGCGAACCAGAAGACATCGTCAGGTCTTGCGCGGCAGCCGGCCCGACCCACAGGGCCAGTATGAGGGTGAGGATTCGGATCATCGGGCCTGCGCGTGATATTCTTCATTGGGGGCCATCGCCGTGGCGCTGGCAACCCGGTTCGACATGTTGAAAAAGCCGGTCACATTGGCAATGTCCCAGATATCACGATCCGAAAATCCCGCGTCGCGCAGGTGCTGACGATCAGGTTCTTCGATCTCGGTGCTGGCGGTCGTCATCTTTGCCGCAAAATCCAGCATGGCGCGCTGACGCGTATCCAAAGGGGCAACACGGTAGTTCATCACCAACATCTCACCCAGTTGCGGATCGCCCGATAATTGCCGGACCGCCGCACCATGGGCCACAAGACAGTAAAAGCACTTATTGATGGCCGAGACCACGACGGCGATCATCTCACGTTCCAGTTTGGACAAGCCGCTGTCGCCCAGCATCAAATCGTTATACATCCCCGTAAAGCCATTCAGCTTGTCGATGTCGAACGCATACGCCTTTAACACATTTGGCACAAAACCCAGTTTTTCGACGCAGATATCAAAGTACTTTTGGGTTTCGGGCGGCAGCGGATCGGCCATCGGCAGGTTCAGGGCTGTTGGCAGGGTGTGATCAGTCACGTCGGGCTCTCTCCTTGGGTAAGCTGACGGTAATGGTATTCTCCCACGATCTCCATCCCAAGCGCATGATAGAGACCGTTGGCCCCATCATTCGCCTTGGTGCAGATCACGCTAAGCGTTTCAGCGCCTTGCTCCTGCGCCCAGAACGCGGCAGCGCGCATCGCCCACCGGCCCAAGCCGTGACGCCGGTGCGACGGCAAAACCTCTAACGCGTGCACCATGGCAACCGTGTCATGCGCCGCGACAAAAGCAGTTCCCGCTGGCTGGTCCGCTCGCCGCATTAACAGCCCGGTTTTCGGCCCCGGCGCGCGATCCATCACAGCCAGACGGTCGGGGCCAATACCCCCCTTGGCCCAGATTTCGTTCATGATTGCCAACAGGTCCCAGATGGCAAAAGCCGTGACACGTGGGATCGGGATATCCGTCAGATGCTCAACAGGGCAGGAATAGATGTTAACCGGGTCCAAAACGTCATACCCACGGTCCGCAAGCTGTCTGTCCAGCACCTCATCCCCCGGCCAAAGACAGAATATGCGCTTTTGCCCCATGGCCTGCATCGCAGCTTCGGCCTCTTCAATGTCAGCTATTGCCGCCGGGGCAAGCGCACTTGCAGCCGACACGCGAGAGCCCCCGCCCAACCCCCGCCGCAACCGGAACGGGCCGTGCACCTTGTACTCGGCGGCAGGCCAAGTGCCGTCGACCACGTCGCCCCAGTGCAGCGTCAAAGGTCTAGCTCTTTCGCCAATCGAGTAGTGGCTGCGTCAACACGAGCACCGTCGGTCCCGCGGATGACAACATTGGACCCGAATACGCCGTTGACCTGAAATGGATAGCTGCCAATGGAAAGATCAGGGAAGTCTTCGGCCAACACGGACAACGTCGCGGCAATGTCCCCTTCCCCGCGATCCACCCGCAGGGTTTGCGACAATAGCGGGCTGCCACGGGTCAACCCATGCAGAACGCTGGCGACCATTGCCTGAAATACCGAAGGAACCCCGGCCATCACATGCACGTTCTCGATAGTAAAGCCCGGTGCAGTTGAAACCGGATTGTCAATCAGCGCTGCACCGTCAGGGACGCGCGCCATGCGCAGGCGCGCCGCATTCAGCTCCAGCCCGGATTTCTCGTAGTGCGCCTCAAGCAGGGCACGTGCGTCGTCACGAATATCAATCGGCGTGTCGAAAGCGCGGGCCATACAGTCGGCGGTGATGTCGTCATGGGTCGGACCGATCCCACCGCTGGTAAAGACGTGGTCATGGGTTGCAGACAGCGCCTTGACCGCTGCTTCGATTGCGGCGGCCTCGTCGCTGACGACACGCACCTCTTTCAGGTCAATGCCCAGCTTGGTCAGTTCACCGGCAAGGTAGTGCATATTGGCGTCGCGCGTGCGGCCCGACAGGATCTCATCCCCGATCACCAGCATTGCGGCGGTTGGATTGGCCATGGCACGTGCCCCCCTCTTGATCGACCCTATGGGCAGGTATAGGCCCTTGGCCATGCGATTTGAAACCCCTCTTGTCCCCGCCCGCCTGATCCGCCGATACAAACGCTTTCTGGCTGATTGCAGGCTGGAGGACGGGCGCGAGGTGACCGCCCATTGCGCCAATCCGGGGTCGATGATGGGGCTGGCGGAACCAGAGCAGAAAATCTGGCTTGAACCCAATGACGACCCAAAGAAAAAGCTGAAATACGGCTGGCGGCTGGTCGATCATGAAAACGGCCATTTCACCGGGGTCGACACATCGGTTCCGAACAAAGCCCTGCGCGCAGCCTTGGAGGCGCGGGATATCCGTGAACTGGCCGCCTATGAAACCGTCCGCCCCGAGGTAAAATACGGCGAAAACAGCCGCATCGACTTTCTGTTGACCCAACCCGGCCTGCCGGATGCCTATGTCGAAGTCAAAAGCGTGACCCTGTCGCGCCTGCCGGGGCTGGCTGAATTCCCCGACAGCGTCACTGCACGCGGCACCAAACATCTGGGCGAACTTTCCGCGATGGTGGCACGGGGTCACCGGGCGATCATGCTGTACCTTGTGCAGCGCACGGATTGCGACCGGTTTGCATTGGCCGCCGATATAGACCCAACTTATGCCGACACGTTCGAAACCGTTCAGGCACAAGGGGTGGAGCGTCTGATCTACACGACACGCATCTCACCCGAAGGTGTTTGGGTACTGCCTAAGCCTTTGGACTAATTCGCAACCTAACGACTTTTACGGGTTGAGCCCTGTTCGAATGCGACGCGAACAATTGGCCGTCACTCGCCTTAAAAGTGCCACACTGCAGCAACACACACAACTTGAAGGGTGGGTCTGGCACGACAGAATCCGGCCTTCCAGTTCCGAGGCAATATCAGAGACATCAATGAAAAAGACATTTTCCGTACTTATCGCCGCGCTCACCCTGACCGCCTGTTCCGTGGACCCCCAAGCGGCGGCAACCCGCCGTGCCACACTGGTTCAAAGTGTTTTCCCAAACCCTGCTGACCAACAAGGTCTGGATCTGGCATTTCCACTGGAATCAGGTGGCGTTTACAAGACCATTGAAGTCGGCTTCTTCCCTGACGAAGTGACCGAGCCCGAAGTCAGACGCCGCGTCGCAGCATTCTGCGCAGGTCAGGCCAGCCCAAGGCTAACCGGACAAGCCGCAATCAAAAAAGACCTTGGTGTCAGCAACAGAACGCAGGCCGACGGGTCAGTCCGCCCCGTGCATTTCATTTTCTACACTTGCGTCTGAGACAAACAAAAAACTGCAAGCGTCCTCGATCATAGGGTCGGGGGGCTTGCAAAATCCGGCTCAGTTCAAGAAGCGGAAATTTCCCAGAAATGAACCGCTTATCGGACTTTTCCCCCGAAACTGACCATCTTCGCTCTGCCCAACCATGGCGCAAAGCTCTTGCCCTTGTCGGAAGTTCGCCCACCGGCTGCAGATTTTGTCTCCGTCCAGCCACCAGGTTCCGGTGTCGCGCCCAAGATGGAGGACTGTGGCCTCGAAGCTTCCGTCGCGCCGCAGAGTGGCGGTACCAGAGATATGGAACCGCTCAAACGCAATCTTTCGGCTGATGTTCAGTTCCGAGGCCAACTCCTGCGCTGTCAGGGTTCTATGGTCCTCGCGGCAGCCGCCCAGAAAGACCGCCACGGCGAAAACAAGCCATCTCTTCACATCAAGAATCTTCATTCTGCCACGCTGTACGGAAAACAGTGCTGGCGCAGCATAACAGAGGCAGACAGAGACCCTTGCTTGAAATTCCCGTGCTCAACGCCATTTGAACAGTTGAAAAAACCCGCGACCCATCGCCCTCTGGTACTTTCTGCACAAGCAGCGTAAAAGAAATGCTGCGCGAAACATTTGGAGCCTCGCACCGATGAAGGAACATCGTGGCCGTCTGACCAAGGACGGTATCCGCATCTATGAACAGGGCGACTTTGCCGGTATGCACGCGGCAGGGGCCTTGGCTGCGCGGATTCTGGATGACATTGCTGAGCATGTTTTTCCCGGTCAGACCACCGGGGCGATTGACGGCCTGATCACCCAGATGGTCGAGGACGCAGGCGCGACATCGGCCACCATCGGCTATAAGGGCTATCAGCACGCAAGCTGTATCAGCGTCAATCACGTGGTTTGCCACGGCATTCCCGGCGACAAGCGGCTAAAGGATGGCGATATCCTGAATATCGACGTCACCGTCATCGTCGACGGCTGGTTTGGTGACACCTCGCGGATGTATGTGGCGGGCAAACTGCCCCGCAAGGCCGAACGCCTGATTCAGGTGACCCATGATGCCCTGTTCAAAGGTATTGAGATGGTAAAGCCGGGCAACACGTTCGGCGATATCGGCCACGCGATTCAGGCCTATGTTGAAGCGCATCGCATGAGCGTTGTGCGAGATTTCTGCGGTCACGGCCTTGGGCGCGTTTTCCACGCACCGCCCAATGTCCTGCACTATGGCCGGCCGGGTACGGGCGCAGTTTTGGAAGAGGGCATGTTCTTCACGATCGAACCGATGGTGAATCTTGGGCGACCCGAAACCAAAACCCTGTCCGACGACTGGACGGCCGTGACGCGGGACAAGTCCCTGTCCGCGCAGTTCGAACATTCGGTGGGCGTGACGGCAGATGGATTCGACATCTTCACCCTGTCACCGGGCAACAAGTTCCACTCGACCTATTCGTCCTGATCGGCGTTCTGATCGCGCCAGAGTTTCAAGAGCAGTGTTTCAGACCCCCAAGGCGTCGCAGCGTCATGGATAAAAACCGGCGCGCGCAACGGTTTGCGCGCAGGGCCGGTATCGGCTGCGGCCTCATGTGACGATGCCCAGATCGGAGGAGTCAATACACGGTCCATGAACACAGCCTAACACAATCAGCCAAGTTCCCCAAAGGCACGCCTTATGCGTCCGAGACACCCTTCCACATCAACGTGATATGCGTATCGCCATATTTGCGGCTGTTTTGCAGGGTGAAACCTTCGGGCGGCTGCATGGGCGCGTTTTCCTCCCACACGATCAAGGCATCACCGGCGATCCAGCCGCGCAGCGCGCCGATTGCCTTTTCCCCCATGGATTTGCCGTAAGGCGGATCAAGGAAAATCAGGTCGTAAGGCGCGTCGGGATTGTCACCCAACCGGGTCGCGTCGCGGCGGATCAACTGGGTTCGGTCGGTGCTGCGGGTCAGGTCGATATTCTTGCGGATCAGCCCCTGCGCCACGCGCCCGTCATCCACGAAGGTCACATGGGCGGCCCCACGCGACAGCGCCTCAAGCCCCAACGCGCCGGTGCCCGCGAACAAGTCCAGCACTCGCAGCCCGTCAAAGTCGATCTGATGGGTCAGCACGTTGAACAGGCTTTCGCGCACCCGATCCGTTGTGGGCCGCAAATGCGCGCCCGCATCGCCCTTACCGACCGAGGTTAGGGCCCGACCGCGGAATTCTCCGGCAATGATCCTCACGCTTTGAGCAGCGGTTTTAGGTCCGCTGCGGGGTCGGTCACCACGGCGGGATCAGCCGTTTTGCCCGCGTCGATCAGACGTTTGCCGACCATATAAGCGCGCGGGTCGTTCATAGCGTCCACCGCGATCAACTGATCGCCCTTGTAATACCAGAAGGACACGGTTGCGCCTTCTCCACGCCGGGTCACAACGCGATCATAGCCGGTGTTAAGACCGGCGATCTGCAGTTTGACGTCATACTGATCCGACCAAAACCACGGCGTCGCGGTATATTCCTTGGCCGCGCCCAGCATGTTCTGGGCCACGATCTCGGCCTGATCAATGGCGTTGGGTACGCTTTCCAGACGGATACGCCCCCCGGCATGAGGGAAAGACGCGCAATCCCCAGCCGCCCAGATAAACGGATCAGATGTGCGCCCATGCGCGTCGGTCTTGATGCCGTTGTCCAGCTCCAGCCCCGCCATTTCAGCCAGTTGAGTCGCGGGCGCGATACCCACGCCCACAACGACAAAATC
Organism: Ruegeria sp. HKCCA5491; assembly: GCF_013034565.1. NCBI lineage: Bacteria > Pseudomonadati > Pseudomonadota > Alphaproteobacteria > Rhodobacterales > Roseobacteraceae > Ruegeria > Ruegeria sp. HKCCA5491. Next base: position 159,064 of record NZ_WQGG01000006.1, on the reverse strand, counting down.
AACGTCAATCTCTGACCCATCGGTCAGAACCGCGCCCGTCACCTTGCCATCCTCACCCAGCAAACGGTCCAGCCCGACCCCCTCGCGGATATCGGCCCCATACCCCGTATGCAGCGCGCGGAAATAATCGCTGGTCTCGGGCGCGGCGACACGTTGCAGGATACGGTCGGCCATCTCGACTAAGGTCACTTTGACCCCGCGCTTGGCGCAAACCGCCGCAGCCTCAAGCCCGATATAGCCGCCGCCCACGATCAGCGCGCGAGCGCCGTCGGTCACGCGCGGTTCCATCTCGTCGATATGGGCCAGATCGCGCACCACATGCACGCCCGCCAGATCGCCGCCAATCGCGGCAGGCAGGCGGCGCGGGTCCGACCCGGTTGTCAGGGCTAGTTCATCATAGGATATGACCTCATCGCCCAGCGAAACAGTCTTGGCCTTCGGATCAATCACGGTCACGCGCTGGCCCAGACGCAGGGTGATGTTGTTCTCGGCGTAAAAGTTCTCGGGGCGCAAGAACAGACGCTCCAACTCCATCTCGCCCAGCAGATAAGCCTTGGACAAGGGGGGGCGCTGATAGGGCAGATGTGGCTCGGCCCCGATCAGGGTGATGTCGCCGTCAAAGCCACCCTTGCGCAGCCGCGCCACCAGTGATGCACCCGCCTGCCCGGCACCAATTACGACAATATGGCTCATCTTTCCCTCACCCTGTCGAATTCCCGTGGCCTGATCCACGCGACCACCTATATTGCGGCTAAGCCCGACTCTGCAAATCCAAACGACAGGAGCATAAAAATGATTTCAACAGGTGACACGCTGCCCGACGCCACCCTGACCCAGATGGGTGCAGAAGGCCCCGAAGAGGTTCGGATTTCAGACAAGACCAAAGGGCGCAAAGTGGTGATTTTCGCTGTGCCTGGCGCGTTCACACCCACCTGCCATTCGGCCCATGTGCCCAGCTTCATGCGCACCAAGGACCAATTCAGCGCCAAAGGCGTGGATGAGATCATCTGCGTTTCGGTCAACGACCCCTTCGTGATGAAAGCCTGGGGCGAGGCCACCGGCGCGTCCGATGCGGGCCTGACCATGCTGGCCGATGCTGCGTCCGAATTCACCAAAGCCATCGGCATGGATTTCGACGCCCCGCCTGCCGGGCTGATCGCGCGGTCGAAGCGTTATGCGATGCTGGTCGAGGATGGCAAGGTCACCGCACTGAATCTGGAAGAAAACCCCGGCGCATGTGAAATTTCTGCCGGTGAGGGCCTGTTGGACGTTATCTGACACGGTCTGGCCCCGGCACATCCGGGGCCAAAACCTCTAATTAACTTGATAGACTGCCCCGTTGCGCGAATACTCGACCTGTATTCATCAGGGAGTTGTTTATGAGGCGCAAGGTTTTCGCCCTTTGTCTGGGCACAGCAGGCGCGCTGGCCGCCTGCGGTCCGGCCCCCACCCCGCAACAACAGGCCGCCCGCCAGCATGAGATCGCGTGCCTCAGCGGCACGGTCGGCGGGGCGCTTTTGGGCGGAGTAATCGGCAACCAGTTTGGCGGCGGGTCCGGCAAAACGATCCTGACAGCTGCAGGTGCTGCGGTTGGCGGGATCGAAGGTCAGAAATTCGCATGCTGAGAGGACGCGTCATGAAATTTGGGTTGGTAACACTTTGCCTGACCGTTCTGGCAGGGACCGCTATTGCCGAGACCGCAGCAGAACTGAATGAAAATGAGCTGAAAGCGATAGACGCGAACAACGATGGATTCCTGTCCAAGGACGAATTCAACGCTTTTTCCGATTATGCGTTTCAGGCAATGGACGAGGATAAGAACGGCACCCTTGGTCTGGAAGAGGCCAAGCCGTTTCTGGACATAAAACAATTCCAAAGCGTTGACCGCAACCGGGACAACCTTATCTCTCGTGCAGAATACGACGCGCAGATGAATGAGGATTTTTCATCTGCCGATCAGAACGGAAACGGACAGTTGGACTAGCGTCGGTCGAACCGGACAGGAGCGTGCAATGAACAAATGGTTTACTCTGGGTGTTCTTGGCGTGCTTGCGGCCTGCGATGTGCCACAAGCACCCGTGGTCACAGGTCCCGACGGCCAACAACAAATCCAGATCAGCACTAGCGGCCTGACCTGTTATGAGTCGCGTTGCCTCGAGATCAACCCTGCCGCCAGATCCGTGCGCATGGTCGGGAACCGTCGAACCGGAATACCCGGCAATATTGATGTCAGCGACGGCACGGTTACCCCTGCCGAATTCAGGCGTCTGGGTGAAGTCGCCAGCCTTGCCGGAGGCATGGGCTCACGCGGGGATCGCGGTTAGGCCAGGCTATCCATCTTGCGGGCAAGTTTTGCGTCAAGCGACGACAGCCCGCCGACGTCATGCGTTGAAAGCGTCACTTCGACCGTGCGGTAGACATTGAACCATTCAGGGTGATGGTTCCACTTTTCAGCAAAAATCGCCACCTGCGTCATCCAACCAAACGCATGGACGAAATCTTCGAAAATGAAGGTTTTTGTAATCGCATCCCGGTCCTTGACCATGGTCCAGCCGTTCTTGAACAGCGGGTCCAGAAGGGGGCCGCGGGTCTCGGTCGACAATAGTTCGGTCATTGCTGTTCCTCCGGGTTCGATTTTCTGAACGGGCCGTAATCCGTTAGAATCTCGATCTCTTCTCCCACTGCGTGGGCCTCGGCGTCCAGATATTTCTTGATCGCATCGGCAAAGCCGGGGTCATTCACCCAGTGCAGACTATGCGTGCGCGTAGGCAGATAGCCGCGCGCCAGTTTATGTTCCCCCTGTGCACCGGCTTCGACCCGCGCCAAGCCCTGTGAAATGGCGAAGTCGATCGCCCTATAATAGCACAGTTCGAAATGCAGGCAGGCATGGTGTTCAACGCACCCCCAATAGCGGCCAAACAGTGTCTCACGCCCGATGAAATTCAACGCGCCCGCAATCGGATACCCTTCGCGTTCGGCCAGCACCAAGGCCATGTCATCCGCCATGGTTTCGTTTGCAATATCAAAGAATTGCCGCGTCAGATATGGCATTCCCCACTTACGTGAGCCCGTGTCCTGATAGAACCGCCAGAACGCGTCCCAATGTTCAGGCCGCAGGTCATCGCCGCTTAGGGTATGGATCTGGCCTCCAAAACTGCAAGCCTGCGCACGTTCCTTTCGGATATTCTTGCGCTTGCGCGACGATAACGCGGCCAGAAACCCGTCGAAATCGTCATACTCGTCATTCAACCAGTGAAACTGCTGTGAATGGCGAACCATTAGACCCATTTCTTCGCCCGCGGCGGCCTCCGCCTCGGTGCAGAAGGTCGCGTGAATTGAGGACACGTGATTGTCTGCCGCCAGTTGTACCGCCCCTTGAACCAGAGCGGACATACCTACCCCTTCATAGCCCGGCCGAACCAGAAACCGCCGCCCCGTTGCAGGTGTAAAGGGTACCGCGATCTGCAGCTTGGGGTAATAGCGCCCGCCCGCGTTTTCATAGGCATGTGCCCAGTTGTGATCGAAGATGTACTCGCCCTGAGAATGCGACTTGGCATACATCGGCGCCGCTCCGATCAGCATCCCGTCAAGATAGGCGGTCAGATACTGCGGCTGCCAGCCGGTGCCGCGCCCGACCGAACCGCTTTCTTCCAATGCCAGCAGAAACCGATGCGTGGTGAAAGGATCAACCGGACGACCCCCGTCCAAGGCTTCGGGGCAAGCGCAACTGTCCCACTCAGCCGCAGGAATCTGCGCGAGTGAATTCAGTACCCGAACCTCAATCTGTGCCTGATCCATGTGCCCTCCGCGTCTGATCTTTATCTGTGACGGACGGGGTTAGGTTCAACCCGGATGAGCGGCCAAATACCCCTCGAAGGTCACATTATCCGCAACCTTGCGGGCCTCTGCCTCTTGTTCGGGCGTGCGGATGGTCCAGCACAGGATCGGAACGCCCTGCGCCTTCAGTTCGGATACGCGGGGGCGCGCCAGGTCGGCGGCTTCGTGGCTGATAAAGCTGGCTCCGACCCGGTCGAAATCCGGAATGCCACGCAGATGGTCGCAAACATTCTGCGGCAACAGCTCTACCTTCGGTTCATAGGCGCAGGTTGTGATCCCACGCGGCAGATGCGGAGCGATACGCGCCAGTTCCGCCACCGAATTGGGGTTGAACGACATCAGCGCCACAGGGCCGTCATAGCCCTGCAAAGCGCGGACGGTGTCGTGCTCCAACGGGCCGACATTAGGGCCCATGGCACCATCCTGATCCTTGAGTTCGATCAAAAGAGGAACCTGGCCCGCGACGATGTCCAACACCTCGTCCAGTGCTGGAATGCCGTCATCGCCAAACAACAATGGCAGCTTCGAGGCCTCAGCCGACGAAACCTGACGGATCGGACCCGATTGGCCGGTCAAACGCGCCAAGTCATAGTCGTGGAACACCACGGCCCGATCGTCTGCTGTCAGTTGCAGGTCGATCTCGATTCCATATCCGGCCTGAATCGCTGCGCGAATGGCCGCCCGGCTGTTTTCCGGGCGGTTGTCCGAGATGTCATGCAAGGCCCGATGCGCGATCGGGGCCTGCAGGAACGCGGCTGGTAAAGCAGACGTCATGCGATCTCGAAGATACCTTCGATCTCGACCGCCACGCCCAGCGGCAACGACGCAGCACTGACGGCCGAGCGTGAATGGCGGCCCGCTTCGCCCAGCGCCTCGACCAAAAAGTCGGATGCGCCGTTGATCACCTGCGGCTGCGCAGTGAAATCTGCGGTCGAATTCACGAACCCGGTCAGCTTGATCACGCGCACCAGCTTGTCGATATCCCCACCGCAGGCCGCCTTGACCTGTGCCAACAGGTTGATCGCGCAGACCTTCGCCGCGGCGGCTCCGGCCTCGACATCCATGTCATCGCCAAGCTTACCGGTAATCAGGTCGTCATCCTTGGAAATCTGGCCCGAGACATAGACAATGTTCCCGATACGCACGAAAGGGACGTAGTTGGCGGCCGGAGCAGGCGCGTCCGGCAAAGTGACGCCCAGGCTTTCCAGTTTTGCTGCGATGCTCATGTGATGATCCTCACCTAAATTCGACTCGGGTGGACGCTAACCGGGTTCAGGGATTTGGAAAAGCACGAAACCGGCGGTTTTGGGGTTGCAGGCGCACTAAGCATAACTTCTCTTATTCCAGAGTGTTCCTCTCTGGTCACTTTACCTTGACCCTTCGTGCGGGTTAAACGCTGGCTGTTTCAATGTCTTTGTGAAACACCTATGTGTCATCAAATTGAGCCGTCAATGCGCGGCCAGAACCAGTATTGATTAAGCGTTCGGCTGTATCGCATCCGAGCATGTTGGAGTGGCAAAAACCGTGTTGAGCAGAATTCGCTTAAAGCCCGTGATCGTCCTGTCCCTTATGGCAGTTCTTGGTGCATGTGCCACACGCCCACCCGAAGGAACGCCTCCGGGGGAAACTTTCGACCCCTATGAAAATGCCAATCGGGGCATCCACAAGTTCAATCTGGGCGTTGACCGGTTCCTGTTCCGCCCGGCCTCGAAGGGATACGTCAAGATCGTTCCGGATCCGATGGTCACCAGTTTCAACCATTTCGCCGAAAACCTGACGATGCCGGGGCAGGCGCTGGATTACCTGCTGCAAGGCAATCTCAAGCAATCCGGGAATGCCCTTCTGCGGTTCGTGATCAACACAACCGTCGGCGGCGCGGGCCTATCCGATCCTGCCAGCGAATTGAATCTGCCGCCGGTGGATACGGACTTCGGCGAAACCCTGCACGTCTGGGGTGTCGGCGAAGGCGCCTATGTGGAACTGCCGTTCTATGGCCCGTCAACCCAGCGGGATTCGATCGGCGTGATCGTCAATCTGTTCTCGAACCCCATCAACTTTACCCCCGTTCGCCCCGTCGACAATATCGGTGTCTACGCCGAGGTTGTACGCCGCATGGGGGATCGGGGCCGGTTCTCGGATACGATTGATTCAATCCTGTACGAAAGCGCTGACAGTTACAGACAGGCACAGACCATCTACCTGCAAAACCGGCGCTTTGAACTGGCAAGGGACGATGAAGAGGCCTATTTGGGTCTGTATGACGATCCCTACGCCGAAACCGGGACCGACCCTGTCAGGGACCCCTACCTAGACCCCTACGAGGACCCCTATGCCGAGTAACCATCTGAACCGACGCCACTTTATCGCCACCGGCTTGGCTGGTGCGCTGATGACCGCCCTTCCTGCTTTTGCCCAGACCGAAGCCAGCGCCAAGGCGTTGGTTGTCAGTGTCGTGGATGAAATCAACCGCGTGATCGCCTCGGGTAAATCCGAAAAAGCGATGATCCGCGATTTTGAGAAAATCTTCGTGAAATATGCGGACGTGCCAATCATGGCGCGCTATGTGCTTGGGGCCGATGGCCGGTCCGCCAGCCCTGCGCAACTGAAGCAATTTACCAGCGCATTTCAGGGCTATATCTCGAACAAATACGGTCGCCGTTTCCGCGAATTCATCGGCGGTCAGGTCACCGTGCGCAATGCCCGCAAAATCAAGGCCGGGTACGAGGTTCGCACCTCAGTCAAGCTACAGGGATCGTCGCCGTTTGAAGTGACCTTCCTTGTTTCCGACAAGTCGGGGCGTGACAAGTTCTTCAACATGTTCATCGAAGGCGTGAATATGCTGCTGACCGAACGGACCGAGGTCGGGGCCATGCTGGATGCCCGCGGTGGTGACCTGAACCGCCTGATCAAGGACATGAACCGGAACAAGGTGAGCTGATCCGCCTCACACTCGGAATGACGCCGCCCGATCCCTGACCGCGCGGCGCTTTTGTTTTAATTCAGCCGTTCGCCAGTTTCCTTGGCAAAGTAGGACACCTTGCTCATGTCAAAGGCAAGGTTCAACTTTTTGCCAGCCTGCGCACGGGTTTCCGCGTGCAGACGTGCCGTGACCTGTTTGCCGCCCAGTTCCGAAACCACATAGGTATCGGCCCCCGCCGGTTCGACCATATCGACCAGACACTCGGCCTCTTGCACGCCATCACCTGCACGGAACCCCGCCTCGGCGATGTCTTCGGGGCGCAGGCCCAGAATCACATCCTGCGGCAGCGACAAATCACGTGCATCATTCAGCACCAGTTCACCGCCGTCGCGCGCGATGGCGATCTGGGTGCCCGAGCCATTCTTCCGCGCCTGCGCCGGGATCAGGTTCATCGCGGGCGAACCCATGAAATCGGCCACAAACAGGTTGGCCGGGTTGTTGTAGATCTCGGCGGGGGTGCCGATTTGCTGAACCACCCCGCCTTTCAGCACGACGATCTTGGTCGCCAGCGTCATCGCCTCAATCTGGTCATGGGTCACGTAAACGATCGACGCATCCAGCGTCTGATGCAGTTTCTTGATCTCGGTCCGCATCTCGACCCGCAGCTTGGCGTCGAGGTTCGACAGCGGCTCGTCAAACAGGAACAGCTTGGGATCGCGCACTAGCGCCCGGCCCATCGCAACACGCTGTCGCTGCCCACCTGACAACTGGCTGGGGCGGCGGTTCAACAGAGGCTCGATCTGCAAAAGCTGCGCGACTTCTTTCAGCTTGGCATCCTGCGTCGCCTGATCCACCCCGCGCACTTTCATGCCGAACGTGATGTTCTTGGCGACAGTCATGGTCGGGTAAAGCGCATACGACTGGAAAACCATCGCGATGTCGCGGTCCTTGGGGCTGACATGGGTCATGTCATTGCCACCAATGGACAAGGTGCCGCCGGTGATCTCCTCCAGCCCTGCGATACAGTTCAGCAGGGTGGACTTGCCGCACCCCGAGGGGCCGACCAGAACCAGGAAATCACCCGGCTCGATCGAGATGTTGATGTCCTTTAGAATCTCGGTCGCGCCGTAATTTTTATACAGATTTTGGATATCGAGGATCGGAGCCATGATTTATCCTTTCACAGAACCGGCGGTCAGACCGCGGATGAAATACTTACCGGCAACGACATAGACGAGCAGCGTCGGCAGCCCTGCGATGATCGCGGCGGCCATGTCGACGTTGTATTCTTTGACGCCGGTGGTGGAGTTTACGATGTTATTCAGAGCTACGGTCACGGGCTGCGTGCCCGCCTGGCTGAACGACACGCCGAACAGGAAGTCGTTCCAAATCTGCGTGAACTGCCAGATCACGGTCACAACGATGATCGGCAGCGACAGCGGCAGGAAGATCGACCAGAAAATCCGCAGGAACCCGGCCCCATCGACACGCGCGGCCTTAGTCAGCTCGGCCGGGATGGTGACATAGTAGTTGCGGAAAAACAGCGTGGTGAAGCCCAAACCGTAGATGACGTGGACAAAGATCAGGCCCGGAATGGTCCCGGCGATCCCCATCATGCCCAGCAAACGCGCCATGGGCAGCAAAACCACCTGAAACGGGATGAAGCAGCCAAACAGCATGAGCGAGAAGATGATGTTCGCGCCTTTGAACCGCCACTGAGCGACGACATAACCATTCAGCGCGCCCAGCAGGGTCGAGATCGCCACAGCAGGCACCGCGATCAGGACCGAGTTCCAGAAATAAGGCCGCAAGCCCTCGCACTGAATACCGGTACAGGCACCGGACCATGCGGTTTTCCAGGCATCAAAGCTGACCTCGCGCGGTAAGGATATCAGGGACCCGGTGCGGATTTCCTCAAGGCTTTTCAGCGATGTGGTCAACATCACGAACAGCGGCATCAGGTAATACAGCGCAAACAGGCCCAGCAGGACATAGAGCAACCATCGCAGGGCAATCTTGCCAGCGGCACTTTGGCTACGGGGTTCGGTTTGGGATTGGGGCATCGACAGATCAGTCATTTTTCGCCCTCAGTTCTGAGTAAAGATAGGGAACGACGATGGCAAAGACGACCAGCATCATGATCATCGCGGAAGAGGCCGCCTGACCGATATCACCGCGCGAAAACGCCATGGCGTACATGTAGGTTGCCGGCAGATCGGTCGCGTAACCCGGACCACCACCTGTCAAGGCGATGACAAGGTCAAAGCTTTTGATCGCAAGGTGGGCCAGCACGATGAAGGCCGACAGGAAAATCGGGGCCATCGAGGGGATGATGATCGCCGTATAAATGCGCCATGTGGGGATACCATCGACCTGCGCGGCCTTGATGATCTCACCATCCACGGACCGTAGCCCGGCCAGAAACAGCGCCATGACGAAGCCCGAGCTTTGCCAGATCGCGGCCATGACGATGGTGTAGATGGCGTAGTCGGGGTTCACTAGCCAGTCAAACTCGAAGTTTGTGAACCCCCAGCCCTGCACCATGGATTCGATGCCCAACCCCGGATTCAAAATCCACTTCCACGCCGTGCCGGTCACGATCATCGACAGCGCCATCGGGTACAGGTAGATCGTGCGGATCGCCCCTTCGACACGGATCTTCTGATCCAGTAGGATCGCCAGCAACAGGCCCAGCACCATCGCGATCACGATGAACAGCGCGCCAAAGATATACAGGTTGTTAATTGCCGTATCCCAGCGGGGCGAGTCGAACAGGCGTTCATACTGGATGAAGCCCTTGATCTCGTATTTCGGCAGCAGTTTCGATCGGGTTAGCGACACCCAAGCCGTCCATCCGATAAAGCCGTAGACAAAGATCAACACGGCAATGAACGACGGTGCCAGCACCACCTTGGGCAGGTGGTTTTCCAGCCATTCGGACATTTTTTCCTCCGGGGAAAGATGCTCTGCCCCGTCAGTATAGGGGGCAGAGCGTATTGGATCAGTAGCTGTTTGCCACTGCGTCCGCCAGTTGCTGAACCGCGTCAGCCGAGGACATTTCCGAGTTGAAATGCGCGGTTACAACATCGGTAATCGCACCAGACTGCGACCCACGCAATGCCATGCCATGAGCATAGGACGGCAGCAGCGAACCGCTGGCCGAGGTCGAGCCCATGTCTTCGGCCGACAGGTTTGCGCAGATGTCAAAGTCATCCAGCGCCACGTCGGTCCGTGCCGGGATCGAACCTTTGTTCAGGTTGAACACTTTCTGGAAGTTCGGCGCGACGATCAGCTTGGCCAGCAGATCCTGCCCGGCCTTCTTGTCATCTCCATCCACGTCGAACATGGCAAAGCTGTCGACATTGTACAGATAGCCATCACCGGGCGTCGACGCGCACAGGAAGTCCTCACCCGGCTTTTTGCCAGCCGCCAAGAACTCACCCTTGGCCCAGTCACCCATGATCTGAAAGGCCGCTTCGCCGTTCATCACCATGGCTGTCGCCAGGTTCCAGTCACGTCCCGAGAAGTTTTCGTCCACATAACCGCGCAAGGTCCGCATCTGGTCAAACACCTGCACCATTGTGTCCGAGGTCAGCGCCTCGGGGTCCAGATCAACCAGCGCCTTTTGGTAGAATTCCGGTCCGCCGATGCCCAGCAGTACAGCTTCGAACACGGTCGCGTCCTGCCAGGACTGACCACCATGAGCCAGCGGAATTACTCCGGCATCCATCAGCTTGACGGCAGCCGCGTTGAACTCGTCCCACGTGGTCGGCATCTCGATGCCATTGGCGGCCAGGACATCCGCATTGGCCCAGATCCAGTCCACGCGGTGGACGTTCACAGGCGCGGCACACCATGTGCCTTCGCACATCATATGACCCGCGATCGAGGCCGGCAGAACATCGGCCCAGCCTTCGGCTTCGGCAACGGATGAGATATCGGCCAGAACGCCTTCTTCATACCATTCCTGAATCGCCGGGCCTTTCAACTGAACAGCGGTCGGCGCGTTCCCGGCCAGAACACGGGCACGCAGGGCTGTCATTGCAGCATCACCGCCGCCACCAGCGACCGGCATGTCGGTCCAGGTGCCGCCATTCGAGGCGAACTCTTCCTGCAGAACGGCTACCGACTTGGCCTCACCGCCCGACGTCCACCAATGCAGAACTTCGGCTTCGGGGCCCGCCAGCACCGACGATCCGGTCAAAACCGCCATCGTCGATACAGTGGCAAATGCAAAACGCTTCATTTTCTGTCTCCTCCCTGAGAACTTACAGGCTGCCGCAGCAGCGATAACGGCCATACTGGTGTTCGGGTGCCGTCTGGCAACGTGAAATCCGCGTCAAGCCGCTGCGATGGTCCAAATATTCACCGCTTCTGTTACAGCGTGTTACGTTGACATTGAATCTGTTTCCGTTCGTTACAATTGATGACGCCAGGAGGCAGAGCACGGGAGGACGAATACTGTGAGCATTCCGCGGCTGTTGGTGGTCGATGACGACCCGGACATGCGGTCAATGATGACCCAGTTCCTGCAGCAAAACGGCTTTATCGCCCTGCCCGCCAGTTCCGAGGCTGAAATTCGCGCACACCTGAATGCGGGCCGCATCGACCTTATTCTGCTGGACGTCATGCTGGGCGATGAGAACGGTGTTGAAATCTGTTCCCGGCTGCGTGCCGAACAGGACGTGCCGATCATTCTGGTATCCGCTTTGTCGGCAGATCACCAACGCATGGCGGGGTACGAGGTTGGGGCCGATGACTACATCGCCAAGCCGTTCAATCCTCAACTACTGCTGGCCCGCGTGCGCGCAGTAATGCAACGGGCGCGCCGGACGCCTTCTCTGGCCTACCGCCGCCGGACTCGTAGCTTCCGGTTCGACGGGTGGCTCTATGACGGTAAACGGGATGAGGTGCACTCACCCGAGGGTTATCTGGTCGCGCTGTCGCAACGTGAAACGGCGCTGCTGAAGGTTTTGCTGGCCAATCCGCATATTCCACTGAAGCGCGACGAAATCGTTACCGCGCTGGACGTAACCGGCGACTCAGACAAGCCAGAAGCGCAAGGACGGGCCATCGACATGCTGGTTGGTCGCTTGCGGTCAAAGATCGAAGCCAATCCGAAGGACCCGCAGATGCTGCGCACTGAGCGCGGCGTTGGATACGTGTTCGCCGCAGATGTTTCGGTGCAAGAGGAATGACGTTGCGCCTGCGCAACCTCGGCTGGATCTGGGCGGTATCAGCATTTGCCGTAGGAGTGCTCTGCGCTAGCCTGTGGTTCGCGTCATCCCGCGCCTGGACCCAGTTCCAGATGCGTTCGTTTGTTGCCGGTTTTACGATCTATGAGGACCTGCGCACCGGAATGGTCTCCTCCCCTGAGTTTTCCATCACACCTTTGTCGCCTGACAATGCAACGCTTGCAGAGAGAGGTGAGTTCAACCGCGTTCCGGGTTTTTCCGACCGCCGGTTCGTGACCAACCTGTCCATCCTGACCGACAGTTCGTCCCCACTGAGTGGACGGGAACTGACGCTGGCCGTCCTGTCTGACCGGTTGGTCTATCCGGTGTCCGATATCGTTTCCGGCAGCGATCAGACCGGCCCCGAAAAGATGGGCAACCTGACCAAACTGCTGGCGACTTATTGCAGTGAGCCCATCGTGTTCGCGCAATTCGGACGGGGGCCATGGTACCAGGTGGATGGAACGAATATCTGGGGATGCCGGGCCGCGCCTGCTGACCTGAGATTGCCGGCAATCCTGTTGTGCGTTGTCGCGCTGGCGGTGATCATGACGTCGGTCGGGAACGCGTCGGATACGTTCACACGTTTTTCCCACGCTTTGCGAGAGCGCCAGCGGCGCGGCGGTCCGGACAGTTATGACACGAGCGGCCCCGCTGAACTGCAGGACATCGTATCGGCCGTAAACGCACATCTCGAAGCGGAACGCGCGCAACTGGAAAAACGTGCAACAGTTCTGTCCGGGGTCAGTCATGACCTTGGAACGCCGGCAACCCGTGTCCGGCTTAGGGCCGCCCTGATCCCGGATGACGAGCTGCGCGAAAAGCTCGAGGCGGATGTGGATCAGATGACGGGGATGATCGAAAGCGTCCTGACCTACACGCGGTCTGAACTCAGCGTTGAAGAGCCGCGCCAGATTTCACTGACCGCTTTGGTCGAAGCGGTCGTCGCTGATTATCAGGACATGGATCTGCCGGTTACCTTGCAAAAGGTCGATCCGGTGGCGGTGCAGGGCGCGCCTTCGGTCTTCATGTCCCGCCGGGGACAAGGCAGCCTGCCCGAGACACGGCGTATGCTGGTCATGGGGCGACCGATTTCCCTGAAACGCGCCTTGACCAACCTGATTGACAACGCCCTGAAATATGGTCGCCATGCCGAGGTGCAACTGGAAACGGATGCGCGCACCGCAACCATCACAATTCAGGATAAGGGCACCGATCTGTCCGTTTCGGATATCGAAGATTTGATGACCCCGTTTCGGCGTGGATCGAATACGGGATCGTCCGATGGTTTCGGGCTGGGTCTGACGATTGCCGCGACAGTTGCAGAACAACACGGAGGCGCGCTGAGTTTCGAGGCCGGCGACAGGGGCCTGCGCGCGTGCCTGCAGATCACCCGGCAATAACAGGTCAGGTCATATAGCTGCGCACCAACGCACCTGCGATCAGGGACCAGCCATCCGCGATAACAAAGAATGCCAACTTAAACGGCAGCGATACTGTCGCTGGTGGCACCATCATCATGCCCATAGACATCAGTACCGCAGCTACAACCAGGTCGATGATCAGGAAGGGCAGGAAGATCAGAAAACCAATCTGAAATGCCCGAGCAATTTCAGACAACATGAAAGACGGCATCAGAATCGAAAGCGGCGCTTGGGGCGACAAGGCAATCGCCTCCCCCTCAGGACGCAGGGCGGCCATCGCATGAAATGTATCCGGATCTAGCCAAGCCGCCATAAAGCTTCGAAATGGCTGCAGGGCGCGCTCAAGCGCCGGTTCCACATCCATTGTTTCGTCGATCATTGGGCGAATGCCGGTTGTCCAGGCTTCGGTAAAGACCGGCTCCATAATGAAATAGGTGAGAAACAGCGCCAGGCTAACGATCAGCATATTGGGCGGAGATTGCTGCAATCCGATACCTTGCCGCAGGATAGCCAGAACCGTGATCAGAAAAGGAAAGCACGTGATCATGATCGCCAGTCCGGGCGCAAGGCTCAGCACTGTGATCAGAAGGATCAACTGGATGGTCCGCGCCGAGATCGAGCCGCCCTCTCCCAGCGAGAGCGACAGCTCTTGCGCCGCCGCCAGCGAGGGCATCAAAGATACAGCGGCCACGGCCACCCAAAGCAGCAAGCGCATCAACCGATCCCGTTCTGCAAGTCCGCAATCTCGGTCAACCTCACGGCTAGCTGACCCGCCTGATCGCCATCCATCTCTTCCAACAGTCCGCGCGCCACCAAGTGATCGCCAACATACAGATCGACCGGGTCTTCGATCCGCTTGTCCAAGGTTAGCACCGCATTCTCACCCATGTTCAGCAAATCCCGGATCAGGGGACGCGCGCGCCCGACCGAGACCGTGACCTCGATCGGGACAGAGTCGAAGGGACTGGACTTTTCAGGTTTTGGGATTTGGTCGTCACTCATGGCTCAATGCCTTTTTTGCCTCAAAAACATACGCGTCGAATGCGCCTGAGATCGTTGCAAGCAGGGCGCTGCAATCTACCTCACGTTGGAATACACCGACCTGCAAGCGCGCTTGACCGGGCTCCAATGCCGGGTCTTCAATCACCTGGGTCTCGGAGGACAGACTCTCTGGCACCATGCTCTCCAACTTGGGCGCGCACCCTTCGGGCACAAAGGCCTGCATGGGCTGCCCGATGTGATCACGCGCCATTTCGGTCAACTGTTCGACCAGCCGGGCCGCAAAACCCCGATCCAGTGATTCGGGCAAAACGGTTCGCATTAGACTCTGGAACATCGGCTCCAACGACGTGGACATCCGTGCAATCGCTTCGTGATATGTGAAGGACATATCCTCAAGTGATTTGGCCAGAGTTGCAGACGCCTCGCCACGGTCCTGTTCCCGCGCCTGAAGCGCGTCTTCCCATCCTGCGCTGTAGCCTGCTTCAAACGCAGCCAGCCGCATTTCTTCCAGCGCGTCGTCATCCAGGAGATGCACCTTTCCTGTTCCAGCCTGCAGGGTGAAATCTTCCAGAAGGTGAGCAATTGACATCAGACCCGCTCCTCCTCTTCCTCAAGCCAACTGCGCAGGATTTCGACAGTCTCTTCCTGCTTGTCGCCGATCATCGCCCGCAGCCGCTCCACCGGATCAGCGCCGGTTGACGGAGCAAGTGCTGGTACGTTGCCTGCGGGTGCCTGCGCCTCAAGCGGAGCGAAATTGCCGTTGTCCCTGGTCGCAATCTCGCCGGTCAGGGCAGCATCTGGCTCGGTCGGCTGGGACGCAGGCAACAAGGAGGTCGCTTCGCTCGGTTTCGTTAGGATTGGGCGGATCACGAACAGGCCCAAAACCAGAGCGACAAACGCCAGAACCACCATCTGAATTAACGACATCGCGTCCAAATGCACTTTTTGCCAGATCGAAGCAGACGCCAAGGTCCCCTGTGGTTCAACCACCGGGAGGTTCAGGGACTTTTAAGGTAATCACGTCCCCGCGTTCGGCGTCGAAACCAACCGCTGAGGCCACCAATTCCTCAAGCGCGGCAAGTTCAGCCTGCGGCATCGGTTCGAAGCGTTCCACCCCAGCGGCATCCACCGCTCGAGTTCCGTTCACCAGAACGGCGACAGTCAGTCTTTTGACCGCCCCCGGTGCATTGTGAACCTCAAGCTCTGTCTCTGAAACCTCATAGTTCACACGTTCGCGCGTTTGCGTCGCGTTCGAGTTCGACTCATCACCGCCCGCGCCATCGCCATCCGGCAGGTTCGACGCCACCGTTACATCCGCCGATTGGTTCCGCGCACTGTCCGAGCGTTCCTCGACATCCGTGCTGATCGCGACCCGACCGTTGGGATCAAACCGACGTTCGCGTATGGATTCCGTTTTGGTCACGGTATCAACGCTGACCTCAACAACCGCGTTTCCGGCCCCGACTCGAGCTTCGACAAGGCGCAAGACCCGCTCGCGCAACTGGCGCGACTTTTCATCAGCCGTGTCCGAGGCAACAGCATTATCCTGCGCGCCAATCACGGCCCCGCTGGAATCGATTACCGCCACATTCTCGGGCGCAAGCCCGCTGACGGCCGAGGCAACAAGAAACCGGATCGCCTTGGCCTGATCCGCTGTAATTTCCGCCCCTGAAGACACCACATAGACCGACGCCGTCGGCGCGATGCTGCGTTGAAACGGATTGGTTGATCCATTCGCGATATGCACACGCGCCTGACTGATATGCGGGCTGCCAACGATGGTCCGGGCCAGCTCACCTTCTTTTGCACGCCAATAAGCAGCATCGAACATCTGCGACGTCGTGCCAAAACCGCTAAGCGAATCCAGAAGCTCGTACCCCTGCGTTCCGTTGGCGGGCAAACCTTCGCTCGCCAGTGTCATGCGCAGTTCGTCCCGCTGCGACCCCGGCACATAGATCGAGCCGCCCCGAATCTCGTAGGGAACGCCACGCTGTTCCAGCGATCGGACGATATCTCCCGCCGCGCCACTTTCCAGCCCGGCATAGAGCAAGGTCATCGACGGTGCCGTCACCAATCGCGACATCGCAAGGACGCCCAAAAACACCAGCACAACCGCACCGGCAAGGATGATTTGTTTACGCCTGTCCAAACTAGCCCAGACAGTTCCGATCTGCTGCACGCTCACCTCCGACTCGCCGACATTCTGCCCGGCGCATCCCTTGTTTGGACGATTGCCCTTAACAATCGGTTAGTCCCTGCCGGGTTATGACGATCGCAGAACGGATGAATGAGGACCTCATGACCGACGCGACCGCAGAACAGGCAGAAATCCCGAAAAAATCGGGGAAAATGGGGCTGATCATCGGGCTGATTCTGGCGATGATTGGCGCAGCAGGCGGGTATTTTCTGACCACCTCGGGGGCGTTGCCAATCGGGACCAAGACCAGCACGCATGAGGCCAAGGAAAAAAAGAAAAATACGCCCGGAATGGCGTTGCCCGATGTTGGCCTTGTCGACCTTCCGCCAGTGATCGTTTCGGTAAATACAGGCGCGTCCCGCCACTTGAAATTTCACGCTCAACTTGAGGTGAGTTCTGAATTCCTGGGTGACGTCGAAAAAGTGAAACCGCGAATCATGGACGTTCTGAACGGATACCTGCGCGCGGTCGAAATCTCAGACCTCGAAGATTCTCTGGCGCTTATGCGTATCCGCGGACACCTGCTTCGGCGCATCGGAATAGTCGTCGGAGAAGATCGCGTGCGCGATGTCCTCGTCATGGAATTCGTACTGAACTAGGAGGCGAAGTTGGAACTGATCGCAGATATGTTGCTTGTTGCGGGGGCCCTTGGTGCGGGTTTGTACTGCTTCGTTCTGTCCCGGCGCCTGAGGCGTTTCACAGATCTGGAAAAAGGGGTCGGCGGCGCGGTGGCTGTCTTGTCGACGCAGGCGGATGAATTGAAGAAATCACTGGATGCAGCGCGGGCGGCGACTGACAAATCTGGGGATGACTTGAAGGACCTGACCCAGCGAGCAGAAACAGTTGCGCAGCAGTTGGAACTGATGATGGCGTCGATGCACGACGTCATCACGGAAGAACCCAAGCCCGAAGCCCCCACCAAAGCCGAAACTGATACTGCGCCAGAGGCCCCAGAGGCTGAGATTTCACCAGACGTCGCTCACAGAGCTGACACATCAGAAGATGATGCGGATCACGTCCAGAAACCAGAGCAAGACAGCCCCGCCAAACGACCGGTTGGCCTGATGTTCATGCGGCATGGTCGTAATCGGGGCGAGGTCACAGGATGAAGCGCGAACCTGCCAACCGACCCAAAGGTGGTGTTCTTGCAGTGATATCCGCTTTGATGGTCGGCTCAGCCGCGATTCGAGTGGGACTTGAAGCCGGACCTGCCCTCGCCAAGACCACCGAACCAACGGCATCCGAGCCCGCCAATACTCAGGTAGACCGGCCCGGGGCGCAGGAACTTCTGACCGCGCTGTTGCGCCGCGAAGAAGCGTTGAAAGACCGCGAGGCGGCGTTGCAGGTCAAGGAAAAGGCCCTGAGTATCGCGGATCGGGCCATTGCGAGCAGGTTGGTCGCCTTGCAGGAGGCCGAAGAAAACCTGCGCGAAACGCTGGCCTATGCCGAAAAAGCCGCCGAAACCGACCTGACACGCCTGACTGACGTTTATCAAAGCATGAAGCCGAAAGACGCCGCAGCCTTGTTTGAAACGATGGACCCGGGGTTTGCGGCAGGTTTCCTGTCGCGCATGCCACCCGATGCGGCAGCGGGCGTTCTGGCCGGGCTCAGCCCCGAGGCGGCTTATACGATCAGTGTCATCATGGCCGGTCGAAACGCCTCAGCCCCCCAAGAATGACCTGAATCTTAACACCCGCCTTTGACTCTGCTGGAGATCACACATGATCGGACTAATCGGAATTGTCGTCATTTTCGTCATGGTATTTGGTGGCTATCTGGCTGCTGGTGGCAAGATGGCAATTATTTTGAAATCGCTACCGTTTGAAATGATGTTGATCGGGGGGGCGGCTGTCGGTGCTTTTCTGATCAGCAACGACCTGAGCGCTGTGAAACACACCGCCAAGGACATCGGCAAAGTGTTCAGGGGCCCGAAATGGAAGCCGGAAGACTATCGCGATCTCTTGTGCCTGTTGTTTTCCCTGATCCGAATAGCAAAGGCCAATCCGGTCGAGGTGGAACAGCACATAGAAGATCCCCAAAATTCATCTTTGTTTTTGGCCTACCCAAAAATTCAGTCAGACAAGGAGGCCGTTGATCTGATTTGCGACACGATGCGCTCTGCGTCGATGAACTATGACGATCCGCATCAAGTGGAAGAAGTGCTGGAAAAGCGGATGGAGGCGAATTTTCATCATGCCATGCATTCCAGCCACGCCCTTCAAACGGTTGCTGATGGCCTGCCCGCTCTGGGGATTGTCGCCGCTGTTTTGGGTGTGATCAAGACAATGGGCTCCATCGACCAGCCACCCGAAGTTCTGGGGAAACTGATTGGCGGCGCCCTGGTCGGGACGTTTTTGGGAGTTTTCCTGGCTTACGGTCTGGTCGGACCCTCCGCCGGCAAGCTGAAAGCCGTCGTTGAGGAAGACAACCATTTCTACCAACTGATCAGGGAGGTTCTGGTCGCCAATTTACACAACCACAATCCTGCAATGTGTATCGAAGTCGGACGTCAGAACACGCCCACCCATAACCGACCGGGCTTCTCCGAGCTGGAAGATGCGTTGAAAGAGCTCAAGCAGGCCGCGGCATGATCAGGGCAGGAATACTCGCAGCGGTTCTAATGGGATTGGCTCGGGCGGCAGTCGCGCAGGATGTTCCGGTTCGGTCAGGTGAACACGAAGGTTACACACGGCTGGTTGTGCAGGTGCCCGCGAACACGGGCTGGACCCTTGCACAGACCAAAAACGGCGCGCGCCTGAGCGTCGCGTTGGATGGCGTGAAATTCGATACCCGCTCGGTCTTTCGCCGGTTGACGCAAGATCGTCTGGCGGCGATTTCACAGAGCACTCCGGGAGGAGCACTGGAAATGCAATTCGGTTGCGACTGTGTCGCGTCCTCGTTTTTGCACAACAAGACGATGATCGTGGTGGATATTACTCCGGCGGCACTGCTCCCGGAAATCAGCGGCGATATTCCACCCCCGCTGCTGCCCAAAACGACCCCGGCGCAAAACCCGTTGAAGCAAACACAACTGCCGGAGGCGTTGTCGCTGCCACTATTGAGCTTGAATGCGCAACAGCTTGAAAGCCAGTTATCGACCCGGCTTCTACAGGGTGCCGACCGCGAACTCGTCGACCTCAGGATTGCTCCGGTTGGGCCCAGAGCGTCCATCGCGCAAGAACCTGTGCTTGCGCCGATGGATCCGGGCGCAAATATCACCGTGACTTCGGCTTTGGATGAATTGGATGAATTTCTGGATGCAGGCATTATCCCGAATGAACGCCAGCCTCAGTGCCTGTCCAGCGCAGACCTAAGCTTTAGGACATGGGGCGGAACGAAGCCGTTTCCAGAACTGGTGTCAGCGCTCCGGTCAGCAATGTATCAGGAATTCGATACCCTCGATGAAACGAAGGTATTGGAATTGGCAAAGCTATACGCGTCCCATGGGTTTGGCGCAGAAGCGATTCAGGCATTGGGCTTGTTGGACCCGAATTCGCGTGAATCAGAACGCATCAACGCGATCGCGCAGTATATGGACGACGGTCAAGTTTCCGGGTCAAATCCGTTCAAAGGCCAGCAAGGGTGTGACAGCGACGCGGCATTGTGGGGGGTGCTGACCGAAGGGAACCTATCGGGTGATGTTCGGTTGAAGACAGTGGAACAGACCTTCCAGCGCCTGCCGAAACATCTACGGCGTCAGGTAGGTCCGGCCTTGGCCGAGATTTTGACTGAAGGTAAGGAACTAGAGGCCGCCCGGCGCGTATTGCGGGCAATTGACCGGGTTTCGGATTATTCCACGGCAAGAGCGTCGCAGGCCAAGGCGACCGTCGCAACGGCGGAGGGCGATGGACAACGCGCCGAAACACACCTGGCGGACGTCATCTCATCTTCGGACACAACGGTAGAGGCTCCGCTGGCCCTTGCACGACTTGTCGAGAAACGGTGGTTCGACAGAGGCTCTGTTTCTGCGAAAGAAGTCGAATTGGCTGCCTCTTACGCTGTTGAATTCCGAGGTTCAGAGTTTCAGCCCATGACCCAGCGCACCCATGCAGTTGCCCTAAGCCTGAATCATGAATTTGATCAGGCGCTGAACCTTCTGGGGGAAATCCCTAAGGACGCGGAGTATGAGGTCGCATTAAACCGGGTCACGCAAATGCTGGTGGAACGTGCAGATGACACGACTTTTTTGCGCCGCACGCTGATCATGTCGAAAAGAAACACCTACGCTCTGTCGACAGAAACCGCCGTCGCGGTAGCAACCCGGTTGGCATCGCTTGGTTTTGCGGGTCCGGCCCATTCCATGGTAAGTCGTATTCAAGACAAGACGCAAAAATCGGATCGCGCGCGTGTTCGGGCCCAATCTGCCTTGCAGAGTAACCGACCGCATCAGGCGCTGCTTGAACTGGCTACAACCCCGTCTACGGATGCTGTTGATCTTAGGGCACAGGCGTTGCAGGCAACGGGCGACTTCGCCGCCGCGGCCAACGTGTTAAGGGCCTCGGGTCAGCATGAAGCGGCTAACAGATTATTCTGGTTGGCCAATCTTAATGATGAAGTAAAAACTGAACATGACGATCGGTTTAGCCAAGCCAGCCAATCCACTCAGTTCCTTTCGCAACCTTTGACCCGCAGCCCGGACAGGCCTTTGGCCGATGCCAGAGAGCTATTGCAGCACAGTGCCAATACCCGACGGGAGATTGCTGCGCTCTTGTCGAAAGTGGCTGAATGAAAACTGGAGGAATGGAAAAATTTGTTTTGTTAGAGCCTTTTTCGATCGATTATCGAGTAACGGGGTGAAAGATTAATTGTGCCAAATCAGAATAGCGGCTTGTCGGTTCGCACCATCCCAAAATGGCAGTTCGGATGGCATTCGCCCTTCGCTCACCCACCACAGGCGCGGCAAATTCTGTGTATTTGGCGATTACGTCTTCGCGTTCAAAGGGTACTTCGGGACCGCCGCGGGCATGAACATCGCCCGAATCCAACACTCGTCCATCTGTGGTCTGGATGCTTACATCCGCCCATCTGCCTTTCGGAAATCGCTCAGCGTGGCGCTTGGACCGAGAGGTATGAATGCGCGCCATGAACTCGGCAACAGACGGGTCGGCCAGGCCAGCCCCAGAAATATGCTCGACCCCAATCCGTCCGTAAATCGCCTGAACCGCCACGGCAAAGGGCAGGGAATACTGCGCCTGTGACGTCGTTTTGGGCATTCCCCCAAACAGGCACACAGCCTCATCAAAACTGTTGATCTGGATGGACAGAATTTGGTCGTGCGTCAGATCATTCGACTCCATGACCGCGCGAACCGCATCAATCGCCGCGTGCGCCCAGCGGCAGATCGGATAAGGTTTTACATATTGGTGTTCAACCTGCCAGAACTGACCCAGATCAGCCCAATGAGATGCCGCAGATTGGGCTTCAATCGTGATGGCCGGGGCGCCGGTAAATCCCTTTTCGGCTAGAACAGCGGCGGACAGCCCAACCAGAGTCCCCCAGCCAGAGCCGTCGTGCAGCATCGTTGGATTCGCAATTTCCCGCATCATTTGACTGCGCGGGCCGTGATACTCGGCGATCCCCATCGCCTGTCGCAATTGTTCCGATGTATGCTCTCGCAAGCGCGCGGCCATTGCCGCCACACCCAGCGCGTTCCACGCACCCGATGTATGATAATCGTCGACCGAGGCGTGCAGCGATAACCCGGCGCGCCCCGCAACCTCATACCCGGTGATCACGGCAGCCAGCGCGTCGGGTCCGGTCAGGTCGGGGCAATGCTCGGCGAGGGCGACTAGCGTGGGCAAGACGACAACGCCGATATGCCCCTTGGTCGGGTTGTACCCGTCATGCCCGTCCAGATTGTCGGTTTGGGTTGCCATGGCATAGGCAGCCCCTGCCATGCTGACCCGACGCCCATCGAACATCATACGCGCGCTAAAATCTTCCTGCGTGCTGGCATACAGCACTGACGCTGTTTCACGGGCGATCACCCCCGCCTCCATCGGACCAGAGGCGATCAGGATACCCATAGTGTCCAGCATCATCAGGGCGGCAGCGTCCATCGCGCTTTGCGGCAATTGGTCCGCTGTCCGGCGCAGTGCAAAATCCGCGACTTGGTCGAACGTCCCCGTCATTTTACCGGGTCCGCCACAGGTTGCCTTATGTCCCGAAGCCGCAGACCTGACGGATCAAATGGCGGCTCAGCCAAAAGCGTGGCCTTGTGCGGTCTGCCCAGGATGAAAATACTCACCGTATCTCCGGGCTTGGCAACCTTGGGGTTGGCATAGCCGATCGCCAGAGACTTCCCTACGCTGTAACCGAATGCGCCAGAGGTCACCCGCCCAATCGGCGTTCCCTCCGGGGTGAAAATCGGCTCGCCACCAGATGCATCGGCATTGGTTGCCTCCACTTCAAACATCGACAGAACCTCGCGTGGGGTATTGTCTTTGACGGCCAGATACGCGTCCTTGTGCAAGAAAACCTTGTCCAGCTTGATCAGCCCGGCTAGCCCAACTTCTTGCGGCCAATATTCCTGAGAATACTCCCGCCCCCAGGAACCGTATCCCTTTTCAATCCGCAATGACCCCAACGCGCGGCCGCCAACCGGGCCGCCGCCCAAGTCATTCGCGGCCTCCAAAAGTGCAGAATAGAGCCTGATTTGATCTTCTTCGGCGCAATGAAGCTCCCACCCCAGGTCACCGGTAAAGCTGACGCGGATGGCAAGACAGGACACACCCGCAACCTCGATCCGGCGGGACCGCATAAAGCTGAACCCTTCGTTTGACAGGTCCGCATTCGTGAGGCGCTGCAACAGGTCACGCGACTTTGGCCCTGCCACGTTAAAGCCCGCAATACGGTTCGTGGCGACTTCGAGCGTTGTACCTTCGGGCAGATCGACCATGTTGAAGAACCGCTGGTGATAGCGTTCTGCCATGCCCGAGCCGATCATCATGTACTCGTCCTCGGCAGTCTTGGTGATGGTGAAATCACCCGCAACTCCGCCGCGCACCGAGATCATGGGGGTCAGACAGGACCGCCCAATCTGAGTCGGCACACGGTTGGCGACCAGACGATCCAACCAATCATACGCGCCGGGGCCTTTGACGATGTAGTTGGCGAAGTTCGAGATGTCGATCACACCCACATGTTCACGCAACATCTGCGCCTCGCGGCCCACAGGTTCCCACCAGTTCTGGCGTGTAAAGCCGTTTGTGTCAGTCACTCCGGGTTGCTCGGCAAACCAGAGCGGGTGTTCCCAACCGCAGTTCAGACCAAAGACACAGCCCAAGTCTTTTTGCATCTGATAGGCCGGGCGCAGACGAGCGGGACGTCCCGCGCTGCGTTCTTCATTCGGGAAGTGGATGGCGAAACGGTGCGTATAAGCGTCTTGGACACGCGCCTTGGTGAATTTCTTGTCGGCCCAGTCGCCAAAGCGCGCCAAATCCCACGCAAACATGTCATATTGCGGCTCGCCCTCGATCATCCACTGTGCTGACAGCAGGCCAAGACCGCCCGATTGCGAAAATCCGGGAATGATCCCGGTGCAGCAGAAATAGTTCTGCAACTCGGGCACCGGCCCCCAGATCGCGTTGGAATCGGGCGACCAGATCATAGGGCCGTTGATCACCCGTTTCACACCCGCGGTCGCGGCGACTGGCACACGTTCGGTGGCACGAATGACGTTTTCCATGATCCGGTCCAGATCGTCGGGGAACAGATCGTGGGCAAAGTCCAGCGGCGTGCCGTTTTCGGCCCAAAACTTCATGTCTTTTTCGTAGGCACCGATCAGCAGCCCGTTGCCCTCCTGCCGGAAATAGTACTCACCGTCCCGGTCGGCGATGGATGGCAGGCGGCGGCCCAAGGCGGCGACCTCATCAATCGCTTCGGTGACGAAATACTGATGTTCGGTGGGTTGCAAAGGCAATTCGATCCCGGCCAGCGCCGCAACTTCCCGCCCCCATAGACCGCCTGCATTGACCACCCACTGTGTGTGGATGTCCCCCTTTTTCGTGCGCACGATCCACGAGCCGTCGGATTGCTGTTCAGTGCCTAGTACAGGGCAAAACCGCTCAATCGAGGCGCCCATCGCGCGGGCGCCAGCAGCATAGGCGTGGGTCACGCCCGAAGGATCGACATTGCCGCCATCCGGTTCGAACATGATGCAACGAATGTCATCGAACTGTGCCAGCGGGTGCAATTCCATCGCTTGTTCGCGGCTAATCTCGTGGAAATTCAGGCCATAGAATTTTGCCTTAGCCTCTTGCAGACGCAACTGGTGTTCGCGGTCCTCGGTCTGCGCCAGATAAAGCGAACCGGACTGGAAAACTCCACAGCCCTGCCCGGTTTCCTTCTCCAGCTCTTTATACAGGTTCATCGTATAATGCTGGATGCGGGTGATGTTGTTGTTATCGTGCAGCCCGTGGATATTGGCCGCCGCGTGCCATGTGGACCCGCTGGTCAGTTCATCGCGTTCCAGCAGGACAACATCGGTCCAGCCGAGCTTGGCCAGATGATACAGGATCGAGCAGCCGACCAGCCCCCCTCCGATCACAACGGCTTGTGCGTGGGTTTTCATCGGCGTGACCTCCTGCTGGCGCGCGAATAAACTCTTACCAGAAAGTCAGCCACAGGTTCCGGGGGCCTTATGTTCTGTTCCCGACGCAGAATGTCGGGAACAGGTAAGTTCTACCTCGAATAATTCTCAACCAGAGTTGAGTTAATACGGCGCCTCGACGTCGTTCATCGAAACATAGACGGTCTTCATCTCACTGAAGTGGTTGATCGCCAGTTTCGAGTTCTCGCGCCCCACACCCGACATCTTTGAGCCGCCAAACGGGGCCTCGACCGGGGCCAAGTTGTAGGTGTTGATATAGCAGGTACCCGCCTCGAACCCGGCCACGATACGGTGCGCGCGGGTCAGGTCGTTGGTGAACACACCTGCGGCCAGACCGAACTCGTTATCATTGGCGCGGGCCAGAACCTCGGCCTCGGTGTCGAAGTCCAGAACCGACATGACCGGGCCAAAGATTTCCTCGCGGGCGATAGTCATGTCGTCGGTGACATCGGCAAAAACGGTGGGCTGCATATAGAACCCGCCGCCCTCGATCCGGTCGCCGCCATAGACCAGACGAGCACCTTCGGCTTTGCCTTTTTCGACATAGCCCAGCGCGATGTTCATCTGGTTTTCGCTGACCATGGGGCCGAAATTGACGCTTTCATCCAGCGGGTCGCCTATTTTCGCTGCAGCCAGACGTTCGGACAGGCGGGCAAGGAATTGATCCTTGATGCCTTTCTGCACAAAGACGCGGGTGCCGTTGGAACAGACCTGACCCGAGGAGTAGAAATTGCCCAGAATCGCGCCCGAAACAGCGTTTTCGATATCCGCATCGTCAAACACGATCATCGGGGATTTGCCGCCCAGCTCCATCGTCACGTGTTTCATGTCGGCGGCGGCGGCGGCATAGACCTTGCGGCCCGTGGGCACCGATCCGGTCAGCGACACTTTGGCCACGCGCGGGTCTGTTACCAGCGACGCACCCACATCACCGTAACCCTGCACGACGTTGTAGATGCCTTTGGGGGCCCCGGCTTCGATTAGAATCTCGGCCACTTTCAGCGCGGACAGGGGCGTGGTTTCCGACGGTTTGAACACCATGGCGTTGCCACAAGCCAGCGCGGGCGCGCCCTTCCAGCACGCGATCTGTGTCGGATAGTTCCACGCGCCGATGCCGACGCAGACGCCCAGCGCCTCGCGGATGGTATAGACAAAATCTCCGCCGCCCAGCGGGATATGTTCACCGGTCAGCGAGGCCGCCAACCCACCGAAATATTCCAACGCGTCAGCCCCGCTGGTGGCGTCGGCGACCAGCGTTTCCTGCAGTGGTTTGCCGGTATCGTGGGTTTCCAGAATAGACAGCTCGCGATTGCGTTCACGCATGACGTCAGCGGCACGACGCAGAACCCGGCCACGCTCGGTTCCCGACAGCGCAGCCCATTCATTTTGAGCCATTTTCGCACTGTTTAGAGCCTGTTCAACAACTTCTGCCGTGGCGGAATGCAGCCGGGCGATAATCTCTCCGGTTGCGGGAAAGATAACGTCGATGGGGGCGCCATTGGTGTCTTCGACGTATTCGCCGTTGATAAAATGGCTCGCCTTGGGCTGGAATTTCATGACCGGGTCCTTTTCAGAAGTCTTTCTTCGGCTCTAGCTTTTATTGACTGACCAGTCAATAAACGTAAACACGGCAAACTCTCGCTGATGTGAATCACCGCCCTCTTGAATAGAAAAGTTAATGTTCCATTTATGTTCCACATAGTCAGAGGAACATTCCGATGTCTTACGCCACGCAAAATTCTGCTCTGAACGGCCCATCAAACGACTATCACTTGCTGCCCGTCACTGATCGGCAAATGCGCTATGCGCGCGCGATCGCTCATCAGTCAGCTTTGGAAATCCCTGTCGGAGCACAACGGGATCGTCGGGCCATGTCGCAGTGGATTTCAGCGCACAAACCGCATGATCCATCACCCTTTGCCAATTATCCGACCGGCAAGCAGGTGGCCTATGCCGAGCGGATTGCCCGCAGCAAACGCAGACAAATCCCGCAGGAGTGTTTTCGGGACAAACATGCGATGTCGCTGTGGATCGACCACAACAAATAGCGGATCAGTTTTCGCTGTGTGAGCGGGCGTAAATCCCTACCGCTGCGGCCACAAACAGGCCCAACAAGATATAGCCGGTGATAGCTTCGGCCACGGCCAAACCGCGACACATTCCGGCGGGGTGTAAATCCCCAAACCCAACTGTGGTGAAAGTCACGTAAGAGAAATACAAAACATCAGTTGGGCCGCGCGCGCCTACGACACACAGGTCGTAATAACCGAACGACCCATAGACAGCCGCAAAAAGAAAGGGGACGACCTGAATGAAGGAAATCCCCATCAGCAGCAGTTGCCGCCGGGGAGATTTGACCTGGGTCATGTAATACCAGGTCTGCGAAACAAGCCAGATCGTCAACAGAACGGTTGTTGCTGTGCCGATCTTGTCGCCCGCCGTGGTTTCACTTAATCGCGACAGCCCGTACCATGCGATGAAGCTGGCGACCACCAACCCAAGGGCAGCAACCAAGGTCGACTTCCACTCTTCCAGAGTAATCGGGTCGCGGTGCATGAAACCTCCGTCAGTATGGGACACGGTTAATCATCGGGTCAGAGGCGCATACCCGCAACCTGAAAAATCAGAGGTTTAGGTCGTGCCCAGATGCTCGTGCCCGCGTTGACGCGCCAGTCCGATCTGTTTCTGCCGCTCGCGAAAACGCATTTTGTCCGCCTCGGACGTTTCGTTGATGCACCGGTGGCAGGACACGCCATGCTCGTATTCAGGGCGTTTCATATCTTCGGGCAGGATCGGACGTCGGCAGCCGTGACACAGATTGTGGGGGCCTTCGACCAGCCCGTGCCCAACAGACACACGATTGTCGAACACGAAACACTCGCCCTGCCATGTGCTGTCTTCGGCGGGCATTTCCTCAAGGTAACGCAGAATGCCGCCTTTCAGGTGATAGACATCCTCAACCCCCTGCCCCAACAGGAAGTTGGTCGATTTCTCACAACGGATCCCGCCGGTGCAGAACATGGCAACGCGCTTGTTGTGGAAACGATCCTTGTTCTCCTCCCACCACGCCGGGAATTCGCGGAAACTGGCTGTTTCAGGGTCTATTGCGCCTTCAAACGTGCCAATCGCAACCTCGTAATCATTACGCGTGTCGATCACCACAACATCGTCCGAGCGGATCAGGTCATTCCAATCTTCGGGCTCAACATAGTTGCCAACTCGGGCGCGCGGATCGACATCCGGCTGGCCCATGGTCACGATCTCTTTCTTCAGGCGCACCTTCATCTTGCCAAAAGGTGGATGATCGGCGGTGGCCTCTTTCCATTCAAGGTCCACGCATCCCGGCAATGCCTTGATATGGGCCAGCACCGCGTCGATCCCGGCACGGGGGCCTGCAATGGTTCCGTTGATCCCTTCTTGCGCAAGCAGCAACGTGCCTTTGACCGCTTGCGCGCGGCATAGCTCTAGCAGAGGAGCACGCAGGGCAGCGTGATCCGGGAATCGGGTGAAGTGATAGAGGGCAGCGATGGTATACATGCTCGCGGTCTAAACCTGCATTCAAAGAGTCGCAAGGGACCGGATTGACGCCCCCCCTGCTTGCCGCCTACCGATAAGACAACGCAAGGAGGCCCCGATGACCCACGCCCTGATCGTAATCGACGTCCAGAACGACTTTTGCCCCGGCGGCGCGCTGGCCGTGCCCGAAGGGGATAAGATCGTTGCCCCCATCAACGCCATGATGAACGCTTTCGACGCGGTCATCCTGACGCAGGACTGGCATCCGGCAGGGCATTCGTCTTTCGCCAGCTCTCATTCAGGCAAAAATCCTTTTGATATGACGGAGATGCCCGATGGCCCGCAGGTATTGTGGCCGGATCACTGTGTGCAGGGGACCAAGGGCGCAGCGTTTCATCCCGACCTGCGCAGCGACGGCGACCTGATCATCCGTAAGGGATTTCGCAGCGACATCGACAGTTACTCCGCCTTTTTTGAGAATGACCAAACCACACCCACGGGCCTTGAAGGATATCTGAATACACGCGGCCTCAGGAAACTGACCATGGTTGGGCTGGCCACGGATTTTTGCGTTCACTTCTCGGCAGTGGATGCAGCGCGGCTTGGGTTTGACGTGACAGTGCGCATGGATATGTGCCGCGCCATTGATCTGGACGGCTCGTTGGCGGCGGCCCAATCGGCAATGCGCAATGCAGGTGTGACGTTGACCTAGGGAGTCGACCCTGAATCCGCCAGGTATTTGAGTATGACAAATATGACCACGGCCAGGCCCAATGCGACACCGACCCGTGCCGGTACGGTCCGACGTTGGGGTGTTGCAGGCGATTTGTAACGCGGATTGGGTGTCCAATCGGCCACCTTTCTGCGCTGCCCGTTCCGCGGGCGGGCAGTTTTGACGTCACGCAGGAACTTCCAAAAGTCAAATTCACCGCAATATTCGCCCTGAACCCCAAGATCACGAATATTGGCAAACAAGGCGCGTAGAATCCGCTCACGCTCGGCCTCGTCACGCGGACGGTAAAGGCCGTGCAGCAACTCGCTGCCGGTGGCGTCCAGACCAAAGCCTGCATCCTGGAAGATTTTGCGAATCTTCGGCGAGGTCGCACGCAAGGCGTCCGCCGTCTTCACGTCGCGGAACATCGCGCGCAATACCGGCTTTTGCGAATACCCATCCGCGCCCGCTTCCAGACCACCATCCCCCGGGTCGACTACAACGATGTCAAAATCGTACTCGAGAACCATTCACTATTTAAACCTCGTCTTCCCTTCCATACTTTTCACTAACAAGCGAAAAGAACTCACAATATGCTCGCTTTGTGACCTGACATTGTCATTGTCCCCGAACGAGCGACTCTTGCCATTCAACGCACCGATTGATCTAACAACGGAAATCGCAGGAGTTCCTCATGGTCGATATTGCGGCGCGCGTGTACAATCATAAATGGCAGATTGACCCAATTGTCCGGTCTTTAATCGACACAGATTTCTACAAACTGCTGATGTGCCAGTCAGTGTTTCGAAATAAGCCCCAAACGGATGTGGTGTTTTCGCTGATCAATCGGTCGAATCACATCCCCCTGGCCCAGCTTATCGACGAAGGCGAGCTGCGGGAACAGTTGGATCACATCCGCTCACTAAGCCTCAGCCGGGGAGAAAGCACGTGGTTGCGGGGCAATATGTTCTACGGCAAACGGCAGATGTTCCGCTCGGATTTCATGGAGTGGTTCGAGAATCTGCGCTTGCCGCCCTATCACCTGGAACGCAAGGGCGATCAGTACGAACTGACATTCGAAGGCAAATGGCACGAGGTCATGTTGTGGGAAATCCCCGCCTTGGCCGTTTTGATGGAGCTGCGGTCCCGCGCCGTGCTGAATGACATGCGCCGGTTCGAGCTTCAGGTGCTCTATGCCCGTGCGATGACCCGCGTTTGGGAGAAAATCGAACAGCTACGCGGGATTGAGGGGTTGGGCATTGCCGATTTCGGAACGCGTCGCAGGCATTCCTTCCTGTGGCAGGATTGGTGCGTCCAAGCCATGATCGAAGGGCTGGGGCCTGCGTTCACGGGTACGTCGAACTGCCTGATCGCCATGCGGCGCGAGGTTGAAGCCATCGGCACCAACGCGCACGAACTGCCTATGGTCTATTCGGCGCTGGCTGACACCGATGAGGCACTGGCGCAGGCGCCTTATGATGTTCTCAGCGACTGGCATGACGAGCATGACGGAAATCTTCGCATCATCCTGCCTGACACCTATGGCACGCAGGGGTTTCTGGATCGCGCACCTGATTGGCTGGCCGGATGGACCGGTATCCGCGTAGACAGCGGCGATCCGGCCACTGGCGCGGAAATAGCAATCCAATGGTGGAAATCGCGCGGCGAGGATCCAATGGAAAAGCGGGTGATCTTTTCTGACGGGTTGGACGTAGACAAAATCCGCGAGCTGCACAGCCAGTTTGCAGGGCGCACCAAAGTGTCGTTTGGCTGGGGCACGCTTTTGACCAATGATTTTCGCGGGCTGGTGCCCGATGACGCGCTGGCCCCGTTTTCCTTGGTGTGCAAAGCAGTCTCGGCCAATGGCCGCCCAACGGTCAAACTGTCGGACAACCCGGAAAAGGCAATGGGCCCGGCGGACGAAATCGAGCGCTACAAGCGCGTGTTCGGAGTGGGCGCGCAAGAGTCGATCGAGGTGATTGTTTAGGCTCTAACCATGGAAACTTGCCACCGTTTTGAGTTGTGAGAACCCAAACAGCGCCTCGAATCCCTTTTCGCGGCCATGCCCGGATTTCCCCACCCCGCCAAAGGGCAGTTCCACGCCGCCACCGGCGCCATAATTGTTGACGAAAACCTGACCCGAGCGCAGACGTTTCGCCAATCGCATCTGGCGAGCACCATCGCGGGTCCAAATGCTGGCCACCAGACCATAGTCGGTTCCGTTGGCAATCTGCACGGCGTCTTCCTCGGAATCAAAGGGGATCAAGACTTGCACAGGGCCGAATATTTCGTCACGGGCCAACGCGTGATCGGGCGGCACGTCAGAAAACAGCGTTGGACGGACATAGGCCCCATCGGTTGGCGCGTGCTCAACGATGCGACCCTGCGCAGCGACTTTCAGGTCCACCCCCTTGGACAAAAACCCTTCGACGATGTCCTTTTGACGGGCAGAAATCAGGGGACCGAGCCGCAAATCCTCATTCGCTGGTCCAACGGTCAGATCGGCATAGGCGTCGGCCATACGGGATTTGACCTGCTCATACACTCCACGCTGCACCAATATGCGGGATGAGGCTGAACATGTCTGACCCGCGTTCTGAATTCCTGCGTTCACCAGAAACGGCAGGGCGGCGTCCAGATCGGCATCGTCAAACACCAGTTGCGGGGACTTCCCGCCCAATTCCAGAGTCACCGGCACCACATTGCGGCCTGCCGCCTGTTGCACCAGCGCACCTGTGGCCACCGACCCGGTGAACGAGATATGGTGCACGCCTGGATGACCGGACAATGCAGCACCAGCCTCGGCACCCAAACCGGGCACCACATTCAATGCACCTGCTGGCAACCCAGCCTCTTGCGCCAGATGTGCGAAGGCAAGTGCCGTCAGACAGGCTTCTTCGGCAGGTTTCAGGACGCAGGCATTGCCCATCGCCAGCGCCGCCCCGACCGAACGGCCAATGATCTGCATGGGGTAATTCCACGGCACGATATGGCCGGTCACCCCATGCGGCTCTCGCAAGGTGTAGACGGTGTAGCCTTCCAGATAAGGGATCGTGTCGCCCATGACCTTGTCGGCGGCACCGCCATAGAACTCGCAATACCGCGCCAGCGCCACAGCGTCAGCGCGGGCCTGTGTCAGGGGCTTGCCGACATCCATCGCCTCTAAAGCTGCCAGATCATCGACCCGTTCCAATACCAACTGACCCAATCGCGTCAGGATGCGGCCCCGCTCCAGCGCGGTTTTACGGCCCCAGTCACCGTCCAGGGCCGATTGCGCGGCTTGGACCGCTGCGTCGATATCTGCAGCCTCGCCGCGGGCGATACGGCAAATCTCAGCCCCGTCAGAAGGGTTGACCAAAGGTAAGGTCGACCCCGAGGTGGGATCGACCCATGCGCCTCCGATCAGACAATGGGTTGGGTTGAACCAGAGAGGATTGGGCATTTCGATCTCCTATTTCGGCTCTAACATTTGGAATCAAGCCACCTGACTGCCGATATCTGGCAGAACAGGCGCGGCGTCGATCAGGGTTCGGGTATAGGGATGCTGGGGGTCGGAAAAGACCTGCTCGGTCTCGCCCTGCTCAACAATTCTACCGGCCTGCATCACCATCACGCGGTCAGTGATTGTTCTGACGACACTAAGATCGTGACTTATGAACAGATACGTCAGGTCATATGCCGCGCAGAGCTCAGCCAGAAGGTCGAGGATTTGCGCGCGTACGGATACGTCAAGCGCTGAAACAGCCTCGTCGAACAGGATCAGCTCGGGCCGGATAATCAAGGCGCGAGCAATAGCAATGCGCTGCCGCTGACCGCCCGAGAATTCGTGAATGTACTTGTCGGCATCTCTGGGACTGAGGCCCACGGCACTAAGCATTTCGTCGATCAAGTCCTGACGCGCGGCCCCTTTGGGCGGATTTTCCAATACGTGAAACGGTTCTGTGATCAACCGCGCGACCCGGTGGCGGGGGTTGAAACTGCCATAGGGATCTTGGAACACCACCTGCATCTTTCGCCGCACGGCTGGGTTTGGCTTGTGGCCCGCAAAAACGGGCTCCCCGTCCAGTCGGATTTCCCCGAACTGAATCTCCTCTAAACCCAAAATCGCTCGTGTTAGGGTCGATTTGCCACATCCAGATTCGCCGACCAGTCCCAAACGCTCCCCACGATTGAGAGTGAAGCTTACCTGATCGACGGCACGGTGATGACCGGGTGTATCAAACAAGCCTTTCCGGGGAAGGCGATAATCGCGGACAACCTGCGTAACCTCAAGCAGCGGGCGCGGGCTTATCGTGTCGGGTAGGGAAACCTTGTGACCAGACGCCTCGAACAGCATACGTGTGTAGGGGTGCTGCATGTCGCGCAACAGGTTTTCCGTGGCCCCTTCCTCAACAACTTCGCCGTGACGCATAACGACGATCTTGTCGGCCAGATCGGCCACGACCGCCAAATCATGCGTGATCATCAGCAAACCCATGCCATATTCGCTGACCAACCCCCTGAGCAGATGGAGGATCTGCGCCTGCGTGGTGACATCCAGCGCCGTCGTGGGTTCGTCCGCGATCAACAGCTTCGAGCGCAGCGCGATGGCCATGGCAATCACGACACGCTGGCGCTGACCGCCCGACAACTCGTGCGGATAGCGGGTCAGCGGGAAACGGTCAGGTGGCAGACCCACCCGGGTCAGAACCTCTTCGGCGCGTTCACGGGCCTTTGGGCGGGGCATCGCCTTGTGGATCAGGATTGTCTCCATCACCTGATCCCCGATGGTCTTGACCGGATTCAGCGCGGTCATCGGCTCTTGAAACACCATTCCGATCGCAGCGCCGCGCAGGGCACACATTTCAGCCTCGGGGCGGGTCAAAAGGTCATGGCCTTCCAGCCGGATTGCACCTGTTGCCTGTCCCCCGTTCGGCAGCAACTGCATCGCGGCCAAGGCAGTCATCGACTTGCCCGACCCGCTTTCGCCCGTCACGGCCACAATCTCACCCGGGGCGATGGACAGGCTGACCTGTTTCAGGATCGGCACGCCGTGGATAGTCAGATACAGGTTTTCAATATCCAGCAAGCTCATGTGCGCGCCACCCTTATTCGGGGATCCAGCCAATCACGCAGACCGTCCCCTAAAAGGTTCAGACCCAGCACAGTGACGATAATCGCAAGCCCCGGAATCAGAGCCAAATGCGGGGCAAAACTGACCATTGTCTGTGCGTCGGCCAGCATCCGGCCCCAACTGGGCGTTGGCGGTTGCGCCCCCAGACCGACATAGGACAGGCCCGCCTCGGCCAGTATGCCCAGCGAGAACTGAATGGTCCCCTGCACGATCAGCAAATTGGCGACGTTGGGCAGAATATGTTCGGCTGATATCCGGGCGGCACCTTTGCCAGACACACGGGCGGCAAGGATGAACTCACGCTCCCACAGGGACAGCGCCGCGCCGCGGGTGATACGGGCGAAGACGGGAATGTTGAATATGCCGATCGCGATGATTGCGTTGACCGCCCCCGCCCCGAACGCGGCAGTGATCAGGATCGCGATGACCAGTGAAGGAAACGCAAATACTAGATCATTGCCGCGCATGATTAGCTCATCCAGCCACGATCCATTGCGCGCTGCTGCCGCCAATCCCAGCGGCACACCTAGCGCCATGCCGATACCCACTGCGACCAAGGCCACCGCAATGGACGTTCGCGCACCGACCATGATCATGGAAAACATGTCGCGGCCAAAATGATCCGTTCCGAACCAGTGCTGCGCATTTGGTGGTTGCAGCTTGTCCGGGATACTCAGCGCGGCATAGTCGTAAGGCGTCCAGACAAAAGAGACCAAGGCCGCCA
Organism: Ruegeria sp. HKCCA5491; assembly: GCF_013034565.1. NCBI lineage: Bacteria > Pseudomonadati > Pseudomonadota > Alphaproteobacteria > Rhodobacterales > Roseobacteraceae > Ruegeria > Ruegeria sp. HKCCA5491. The sequence continues at coordinate 123,774 of NZ_WQGG01000006.1, read as the reverse complement.
GAACAACCAGCGACGACAAAGCCGCACCTAGGATCAGGTTGCGGCTCATGTCCGGCTCCTCAGGCGGGGATCGACGGCGGCATAGGCCAGGTCGACCAGAAAATTAACGGTGATGACGGCAAACACCAGCAGCATGACCACCGATTCCACAACGATCAAATCCCGGGCCGAGATCGCCTGAAACACCAACCGCCCGAGGCCCGGAAGGTAGAACACCTGCTCGATAATGATCGAACCGGCCAGCAGGAACGAGAATTGCAGCCCGATAATGGTCAGCACCGGGATCAATGCATTGCGCACGCCGTGCCTCCACAAGGCTTGCCTGCGCGTTAACCCCTTTGCACGGGCGGTGCGCATGAAGTCTTCGCCCAGAATATCCAGCAGGGATGACCGCATCACCCGCGCCAGAATCGCCGCTTGCGGCAAGGCCAGCGCGATGGCGGGCAGGGTCAGGGAATGCAGGCCGGTCCAAAACCCGGTGTCCCACCCTGCGAACCCTCCGGCATTGAACCAGCGCAGGTTGATGGCGAAGATCAGCACCAGCATCATCGCAAACCAGAAATTGGGAACCGCGATGCCCAGTTGCGTGGCACCCATCACGGTCAAATCCCCCGGTTTACCCCGTCGCGCGGCGGCATAGATACCAGCTGGAAAGGCGATCAGGGTCGACAGGGTCAGCGCGTATAACGCCAATGGCAGCGACACCCACAACCGGTCGGCGATCATCTGCGAAACTGGCGTTCGATATGTGTAGGAGGTTCCGAAATCCCCCATCAGCATCCCGCTAACCCAGTTAACGTAACGCTGAATCTTCGAGCCATCCAATCCAAGCTCTGCACGCAGCGCGGCCAACGTGTCCTCTTGCGCGTTGACGCCCAGCATAAAGGATGCAGGGTCGCCGGGCGCAACCTCGATCACGGCAAAAATAACCGCCGAGGCCACGGCCAGGCTGATCATCAGAGATATCAGACGTTTAAGTGCATAACGGAGCATTGGTGCCACGTTAGGATCACATATCGTCCGGGTCCAGCACCTAAGGGATCAGAAGATAGGCAAAAACCGCGTAACCCACGATAGCGGCATAGCCCAAAGGATAGATCCACTTGATCGCATAGTTGTCCAGCTTGCGCGCAGCCTCTTCTCGGCCCGACACTTTGAGCTTGCGCAGGGCCACGTTGAACACAATCAAAGCCCCGGTCATCAGAAACATGCACTGCAGAACAAAATCCAGAAACGTCAGGTAACCCAGCTTGGGCAGATCAGCCGAGATTGCCCAGTTGAAGGCCACAAACACCAAAAGGTTACCTCCGGCGATTTCAATCCGCCTGCGGTATTCGTCCAGAAAGAACAGCGCCCAGCCGACGGTGATCAGCACCAGCATCGGCAGGAAAACACGGATCACATAGTAGGTCAGGTGACGACTGCCTTCAAAGACCAGCGCGATCTGATCACTGTCCTGCCCCGACAGGCCCGGAACCGTCGATGCTTCGACACGGGCGTTTCCAAGAACCCACTCTTCCTCTCCCAGCATGTCGCCCAGGCCCGAGTGATCCTCAAGCGGATAGTAGGACACGTATTCCGATGGAAAGATTGAGACAACTTCAAAGAAGAAATCCTGCGTGTCGAACGGGTATTTGCGAAAATCGAAATGCGGGGCCTGCAACGTCAGATTGGATTTCTCGACATAGACCACACGACCATCATACCGCAGCGAGGCGGCGGACTCGTGTATCCACTTGTTTGACTGCTGGTTGTGAATGACGAAAGCGGGCAGCACGGCCCCGATACTTGCCGCGTGGTCGGCAAGTGCAGGTGGATTGAAAACCCGAATATCCCGACCCAGGGCCTGTTGGTCGAAGGCCAACGCTGGATCGGTCCATTCCACCCGCAGCACGACGACCGCGCCGTAATTCTCGGCCTTTTGGTCGACGCTGGTAATCTGGTCAATCCTGATGCCGATACCAACCTGCAAAGGGTTTTCCGGCGTGCCTGCCAGCGCATCCAGCCGCCCGCCAAGCGCGTTTTGTGCCTGCGCCTGCCCGCCCATGACCAACACGAGGCAGGTTAGGGAAACAAGCAAACAAAGGGCGCGATACACAATCATAGTCATCAGGATTCTTCTGAAAAACAGGGGCCACTCATGGAGGCCCCTGAATAGTTATTCAGACCAACTGATTTCCGTCAGGTCGATGGCGGCCGTCGGCGCGTTCTTCCACAGGCCCTGCACACCCGCCCGTGCAACACCCAACTTGGCAAGCTGGAACAGGTATCCATTGACATAGTCGTTCGAGATCAGCCTTTGGGCTTCTCCCAGCAGCTTTTTACGCTCATCCGGGTCTGTGGTTTCGTTCAGCGTATCCATCAAAGTTTGAAAATCGACGCTGTCATACTGGAAATAGTAATCCGGACGAGCATAGATCCCGATATCCATGGGTTCCGTATGGCTAACAATCGTCAGGCCAAAATCCTTGCCCTTGAACACGGATTCCAACCACTGCGCCCATTCTACGTTGATGATTTCGGCCTGAATTCCTACCTCGGCCAATTGTGCTGCGACGATCTCGCCGCCGCGCCGGGCATATGATGGGGGCGGCAGGTGCAGCGTGGTTTCGAACCCTTTTTCATACCCCGCATCGGCCAGCAACTGGGCGGCTTTCTTGGGGTCATAGGCCGATTTTCCGGTCAGATCGACATAGGCCGGGTTGTGCGGGGCAAAGTGGGTTCCAATCGGTGTGCCATAGCCGAACATGGCCCCGTCGATAATGGCCTGACGGTCAATGGCATGCGCCACGGCCTGCCGCACCCGGATATCATCAAACGGTGGCTGCTTGTTGTTGGTCGACAGGATGGTTTCGCCTTCGGTAGATCCGACAAGCACCTGAAACCGCGGATCAGCCTCGAACTGAGGCAGGTTTTCAGGCGCGGGGAAGTTGTCGAATACGTCCACATCCTCGGCCATCATCGCGGCAAAGGCGGCGGTGGGATCCGAGATGAACTTGAACGTGGCGGTCTCAAGCGCTGGTTGCTCACCCCAGTAATCCGGGTTTCGGTTCAGCGTGATGCTGTCGCCCTGAACCCATTCGCCAAAAGTAAATGCGCCGGTTCCGACAGGGTTGGTCTTTATGTTCTCGATACTCTCGGGGGCCACGATCACCGCGTCACCCCAAGCTAAATTGAACAGAAAATTCCCGTTCGGGGCCGAGAGTGTGACCTTGACGGTCAGGGGGTCCACGACCTCGACGCTTTCGATACCGGCGAACAGGGCTTTTTGCGCATTGGCACTGTCTTCGGCGGTGGCGCGATCAAGGCTGAACTTGACGTCTTCGGCATCCATCGTTGTGCCATCATGGAACGTAACCCCGTCGTGCAGCTTGAAGGTATAGACCGTGCCGTCCTCGGAAATCTCCCAGCTTTCCGCCAGGCCGGGCACGACCGACCCGTCACCCATGAACCGCGTCAGACCTTCGAAGATATTCGTGTACACAACCGAATCGATGGCCTGCGCCGCGGCGCTGGTCGGGTCCAAATGCGGTGGTTCCAGTTGCATTGCGATGGTTATGTCGGACTTGGCCAAAGCCTGCGTTGCAAACAGGCTGGCACCCACCGCAAGGGCCGAGGCAAAGGACCGAAACATCTGCTTTGTCATAGAAATAACTCCCCACTGAATATCCGCGACCCCTTGGTTTCCGGGCCTTTCAAAGACCAATGTCACTTTAAACCTTAGGTCAATCAAGGGATTGTTGGCGCAACCGGGGTTTCTTAGCCCGTGTCCGATCTGCTATGCCGCGCTGCAACATGAATCCCGGAGGAGCGATCATGAGCGCCACCGCCCGCAAAAAGGCCCCGAATGCCGAGGATATCCGCGCCCGTAAAGGGGGCGAACCTCTGGTCAGCCTGACCGCCTATACCACGCCCATGGCACGGCTGATGGATGACCATTGCGACTTTGTTTTGGTGGGCGACAGCGTCGGCATGGTGCTGCATGGTCTGGAATCGACCCTTGGGGTGACGATGGAGATGATGATCCTGCATGGTCAGGCCGTCGCGCGCGGTTTGAACAATGCGATGATGGTCATTGATATGCCTTTCGCCAGTTACGAGCATTCACCAAACGAGGCTTTCCGCAACGCTGCCCGCCTAATGGCTGAAACGGGCGCAGGCGCGGTCAAGCTGGAGGGCGGAGTCGAGATGGCCGACACCATCCGCTTTCTGGTCAAACGCGGCATCCCCGTAATGGCGCATATCGGCCTGACGCCGCAATCCATCAACACGCTGGGCGGCTACAAGGTACAAGGCCGGGACGACCAGGCCGAGGCTGTTCTGGCCGATGCCCAGGCCGTTGCCGAAGCGGGCGCGTTTTCCGTTGTGCTTGAGAAGGTCCCGCAACGGCTGGCCGATCGGATTACGGCTGACATCGCAATCCCCACGATTGGCATCGGTGCCTCTGCCGGGTGCGACGGTCAGATTCTGGTGGTGGATGACATGGTCGGCTTTTTCACCGCCTTCAAACCGAAATTCGTCAAACGCTATGCCGAGCTTGGCCCGCTGGCGGAATCGGCGATCACCGAATACGCAGCCGAAGTCCGCGCACGGACTTTTCCTGCCGAGGAACACGTGTTCTCTGATCAGGCTCCGGCCAAAGGACCCGCTAAATGACTGCACCAATCCTGCGCCGCCTGACGGATCTGCGCGCGTTGACGACTCAGTGGCATAACAATGGTGAAAAGATCGGCGTCGTACCCACGATGGGCGCGCTTCATCAGGGGCATCTATCGCTGGTCGAAGCGGCCAAGGCGGGCTCGGACCGGGTGATCGTGACCATTTTCGTAAACCCCAAGCAATTCAACAACCCCGAGGATCTGGCCAAATATCCGCGCACTGAAAACGAGGACGCGCAGAAACTGGTCCCTTACGGCGTCGACGCGATCTATGTGCCCGACCCCGAAGAAATCTATCCGCAGGGGTTCGCCACCACCGTTTCCGTCGCGGGCCTGACCAATGTGATGGAAGGCGAATTCCGCCCCGGCCATTTTGATGGCGTGGCGACTGTGGTTGCCAAGCTGTTTCTGCAAACGCAGGCGGATCGCGCCTATTTCGGGGAAAAGGACTATCAACAACTGATGGTCGTGCGCCGCATGGCACTTGATCTGGACATTCCGGTCGAGGTGATCGGCTGCCCCACGGTTCGCGAACCCTCGGGGCTGGCGATGTCGTCGCGCAATTTGCGCCTATCGCCGGAAGGGTTGGACATTGCCGCCAACAAACACCGGATCATGCGCGACCTTGCCAAGGAATTGGCCGATGGGGCGCAGTTCGACACTTTGGCTGCGCGGGCTGAAACGGAATTGCTGGCCGCAGGGTTTACGCAGGTCGAGTATATTCAGCTACGCTGCGCCGATACGCTTGAGCCGTTGACCCATGCATCACGCCCTGCGCGCCTGTTTGCGGCGGCCTGGGCGGATGGCGTCCGGTTGATCGACAATATTCCGGTCTGAACGCTCTGGCACCCGCGTCCTTGTTTGCGCTAAAGTCCCGCAAAACAAAACGGGAGGGGCGCAGGCGTGACCTTTATTCTTGCCATTGATCAGGGCACTACATCTTCGCGGGCCATTTTGTTTGACGCGGATATGCAACGCGTGGATACCGCACAGCATGAGTTCACCCAGCACTTTCCGCAGGAAGGCTGGGTCGAGCATGACCCTGAGGAAATCTGGGACAGCGTTCTTCGGGTTTGCCGCGAAGTGATGGACAGTGCCGGTGCGACGCCGGATCAGATCGCCGGGATCGGGATCACCAATCAGCGCGAAACAACCGTTGTCTGGGATCGCGCCACAGGCAAGCCGATCTACAATGCCATCGTCTGGCAGGACCGCCGCACCGCCGAAATCTGCGCCCGTTACAAACAAGCGGGTTGCGAAGACGATGTCACCGCCCAGACCGGGCTGCTGCTGGACCCGTATTTCTCGGGTACCAAGGTGAAATGGCTGCTGGATACCGTACCGGGCGCGCGGGACAAGGCCGAGGCCGGAGAATTGATGTTCGGCACCATCGACTGTTTCCTGATCTGGCGCTTGACCGAGGGACGCAGCCATGCCACCGACGCCACCAACGCCGCCCGCACCCTGCTGTTCGACATCCATAACGGAGAATGGAGCGCCGAGATCTGTGATCTTCTGGATGTTCCGATGAATATGCTGCCCAAGGTGCACGACTGTGCCTCGGACTTTGGAACGACAACCCTGTTGGGCGGCGAGATTCCGATTTTGGGCGTCGCAGGCGATCAACAGGCCGCGACGATCGGGCAGGCGTGTTTCAAACCGGGCATGATGAAATCCACCTATGGCACCGGGTGTTTTGCGCTTTTGAATACCGGCTCAAAGCCCGTGGAATCCAAGAATCGCCTGCTGACAACTATCGCCTACCAACTCAATGGTCAGCGCACTTACGCTTTGGAAGGGTCAATATTTGTCGCCGGGGCCGCTGTGCAGTGGTTGCGCGATGCGCTGCAGATCATCGAGTCTGCGGCCGAAAGCGGCGAGCTTGCGCAACAGGCCGACCCAAACCAGAACGTCGTTCTGGTTCCTGCCTTCACCGGTCTGGGCGCGCCTTATTGGAAACCGGATTGCCGGGGTGCTGTTTTTGGCCTGACCCGCAACTCAGGACGCGCCGAATTTGCCCGTGCGACGCTGGAAAGCATTGCCTACCAGACGCGCGACCTTTGGCATGCCATGCAGGGGGATTGGGGCCAAGACACCAAGGTGACCTTGCGTGTGGATGGCGGGGCCAGCGCATCGGACTGGGCCATGCAGGGTCTGGCGGATTACTTGGGGGCTGCCGTAGACCGCCCCGTCATGCAGGAAACGACGGCACTAGGCGCAGCTTGGCTGGCTGGAATGCGCGCGGGGCTTTACCCCAAGCAACATGAATTCTCGGAAACATGGGCGCTGGACCGCAGATTCGAACCCGAGTTGTCAGAAGAAGACCGAGATGCCGCCTACGCACGCTGGCAACGGGCAGTGTCAGCAGCGATGGCATTCTGAAAAGGCTGAAGGGTCAGCTATGATCCTTCATCAACCGCTGTTTCTGACGTGACCAATCCCGTTTGGCCTGGGTTTCGCGCTTGTCATGGGTCTTTTTACCCTTGGCGATCCCGATCTTCACCTTGGCCCGACCCTTGTGATTGAAATACAAAACCAGCGGCACCAGCGTCATGCCCTTGCGCTGGGTCGCGTTCCACAGGTTCGACAATTCCTTGCGTGATACCAACAGCTTGCGGCGGCGACGTTCTTCATGCTTGAAGACCTTCGCCTGCTCGTAGGGGGCGATATAGCTGTTGACCAGCCACAACTCTCCATCATCGACCGAGGCATAACTGTCCGCAATGTTCGATCCCCCGGCCCGCAGGGACTTGACCTCGGACCCTTCCAACACGATGCCGCACTCGATATCGTCCTCGATCGCGTAATCGAAACGTGCCCGCCGGTTTTCGGCGATGACTTTGTAATTCGGGTCTGTCTTCTGCTTGGCCATGACGCGTTGATTTAGGCGGCTTAAGGCGGCCTTGCAAGCCCTCAGGTCTTAGCCGAGATGATCAGGTCGGGGCCAAAAATTGTGTCGGCATGGTTATGCAGGTAGATCTTGAGCCATGGCGTGAACCGCGCCGGGTGGCGCTGCACCTCGGCCAGAAGGTCGTGATAGTCGATCCAACGAATATCCATCACTTCGTCAGGGTTCGGCTCGATGGTCAGGGGGCCGCGCACATGGGCAAGAAAAACGTCAACCACCTCATGTTCGATCATCGAGTTGCCGACATCGGCGTGATACTCCAGCCGGTGGCGGTATTCGGGGTATAGGCCAGTGATCCCCAGTTCTTCGCGCAGGCGACGCACGGCGCATTCCGAGGGTGTCTCGCCCCAATCGGGATGGGTGCAGCACGTATTCGCCCAGAGGCCCGGCGTGTGGTACTTACCCATCGCCCGACGCTGCAGCAGAATTTCGGTGCCACGCACGACAAAGACCGACACCGCCTTGTGCCGGAGACCCTTTTCATGCGCCTCCAGTTTGTCCACGGGGGTCAACTCGCCATCAACCCAGGCCGGGATCATAATTCCCATTTGATGTCTCCTGCTACCGATCCTACTGAACGGCCGGATAAAATCTTCTGGCTGTCGCCGGACCGGCTTGGCTGTGCAGTTGCATCCCACCGGTGCATTTGAATCCACATAATTCCAAGGTGGCGCTGATCGACTTAGTTATCAACCGCACGAAAGGCCGCAGGTAGCTGCGGCCTTCGCTCAACTTCCCAAGCTTGTGGATGCAGACGTTATTCGCCCGAAACACTAACAATATAAGCGTACACATCCTCGGCACCCGACTTCAGCCGGAATGTCATTTTGGACTTGGCCGCCGTGTCATCCAGATAGGTTTTCAAGAAAGCCTTGGGGTCCTGAGCGTATTCAACAAATGTTGTCTCGTCCCAGACCAGACCGTTTTCACCTGCGGCGGCAAGGCTGTCACCATATTTGAACCCCTCAACCGTTCCGGCCGTGCGTCCGGCAATACCATAAAGGTTCGGGCCGGTCTTACCGCCCTTGACGATTACTTCTCCGGCGGGGTCGGCGATCAGGTGGCAGGACTTGCACTTGTTAAAAGCTTTCTTGCCAGCGTCTGCGTCGCCTTCAGCAAATGCAGGAACGGCCAAAAGGCCCATGAGTGCGGTTGCGAGGATGCGATTCATAGCTTTGCTCCGATACAAATTGGCTGACATGAATGGAAACCTGCAAGAGAGCAGAGTCAACGCGCAGATTGCCGCGTACGAAAGTCGGAAATCACACCGATCCCAAGTCGGCAGCAGCCGCACCATCCTGTTGGGACCAGCAAGGCAAAAGGTCGCCCTCTGCTGGCGTAGCAAGATAAACAGCGCGCGCAATTGCACGGGCGAGGCAGATCGAAGCCGCATGGCCAATCATGCCCAATTCGGGTCCGGTGCTACGGATCTCGCGCGCACCGGTGCTGACCCCGAACACCAAATCCCCGTCACCCGGCGTATGGGCCGGAACAATGGCCCGTGAGATCCCGTCGTGGGCGGCAACGGCCACGCGCTGACACTGTGACTTGGTCAATGCCGCGTCTGTTGCAACGATTGCAATCGTTGTGTTTGTCTTGTCTGGTTCGGCAGGATGCATGACCTGCACTTTACGGCTGATCACCTGCCGCCCCAGACCAGTTGCAGGGTCGGTGCCCCGTCCGCCGAATTCCCGGTCGATTTCGAAAGGCGCGGCCCAAAAATGCCTGTCGCCCGGGGTGGTGACGCTGCCCAGTGGATTCGCGGCGACAAGAGCGCCGACCGTTACCCCGTTGTCCAGAACCAATGAGGCCGACCCCAGCCCTCCTTTGTGCATCGCTGTAAGTGCGCCGGTCCCCGCCCCGCTGCTTCCAAGGTCGAACTGATCCGACGCGGATTCAAAGGCGCGTCGTCCGAGGGCGCGATAGGGGTTATCGTCCCAATCTTTAGCTCCTCCGTTCAACAGATCGAACAGGATCGCGCCCGGTACGATGGGAACAATCGCGCGGCCCACCTGAAACCCTCGTCTGCGTGCGTATAAAGAGTCAGAAACACCGGCGCATGCATCCAACCCAAAGGCTGATCCACCCGAAAGGACAAGTGCATCCACCCTGTCTACGGACTTGTCCGCAGCCAGCAGATCAGTCTCGCGCGTGCCCGGTGCGCCCCCCATGACATGCACTGACGCCATAAAGGGACTGTCCGACGTCAGCACTGTTGCGCCAGACTTCAAAGCATCGTCCTGCGCATTTCCGACCAAAAGGCCGGGAACATCGGTGATCAGGTTCTTTGGTCCGGGGGTCATTTGTTTCTTTGAATTTCGGGCCGAAAAGCGCGCAGGCGCGCTGCCTCCGGCGGGGATATTTCTAGCCAGATGAAGAGCGGATCAGATGCAACGGCCACCGTCGACCTCCAAAGCTGTGCCGGTGATCATGCTGGCCTCGTCCGAACACAGGAAACACGCTGCGTTGGCCATGTCTTGAGGTGTTGAAAAACGGCCCAAAGGGATGGTGGACAGGAATTTGGCCCGGACCTCGGGCGTGTCCTCTCCCATGAACGATTTCAGCAGGGGGGTTTCGCCCGCGACCGGACAGATCGCATTGACACGCACGCCCGAGGGGGCCAGTTCCACCGCCATTGTTTTCGTTGCTGTGATCATCCAGCCCTTAGACGCGTTATACCAGTTTAGGTTCGGACGCGGTGACAGCCCGGCGGTCGAGGCCACGTTCAGAATTGCCCCTGCTCCACGCGTCTTCATCTGCGGAACAAAGGCGCGCGCCGTGAGGTAGACGGATTTCATGTTCACCGCGAAGACCCTGTCGAAATCTTTTTCGGTTACCGCCTCCAACGGGGTCGGCAAGTGGGTGACACCGGCATTGTTCACCAAAATGTCCAGTGGCCCGAGCCTGTCCGCAGCGACCGCTGCCATGTCCTGAACCGAAGGGCCGTCGGCGACATCTACCTGTTGCGCCAGGGCTTGCGCCCCAAGCGAGGTCGCCGTGTCATGAGCCGCGTCGCCGTTGATATCGGCGATCATCACACGCGCTCCTTCGGACAAGAACTTTCGGACGATACCCGCCCCAAACCCTGAGGCGCCACCTGTCACGATTGCGGTTTTTCCTTCCAGCCTCATATCCTTGCCTCCCGGTCGTCTTTGCAGGGCAGAGTAGCAAGGCACCGTAAACTTACCAGATTAATCTTCCGACACCCGACCCCGGAGCGCCTTGACGTCCGAGCGGGCCTTTTTCGCCGCCAAGCGTCGTTTTACCGAGCCGTAGGTGGGTTTTGTCGCGATACGCCGTTTGGGTTTAACCAATGCACGAGCAATCAGGTCTGCCAACCGGTCGCGCGCAATCTCGCGATTGCGGGCTTGGCTGCGGGTTTCTTCACACTGGATGACGATCGCGCCATCCTTGGTCCACCGACGCCCGGCCAGCCGTTTCAGCCGGCTTTTGACTGGATCGGGCAACGAGGGCGAGCGCGCGGCTTCGAACCGCAGCTCAACGGCGGTTGAAACCTTGTTCACGTTCTGCCCGCCCGGACCGGACGACCGCACGAAACTTTCGGTTAATTCCCAATCCTGCAGGACGATATCTTCGGTGATGCGCAACATGAGTTGGACCTTACTCGGCCAGCGCGAAAACAGAAAGGGCCGCCCCGATGGGACGGCCCTTCGAAAGTACAGGAGGTCGGGTCGGTTAGATCAATCGACCAGCCGGAGCGAGCGCTCCGCCAAGGGCTGCCTTAACAGGCGATCCCCCCGGTTGTTCCGACACCTCTCTCCAATCTCTTTCTCGACACTGGATCACCTCCTTTTCTATCTGTTGCGGTTGATAGGGATGGTGACACAAGATGCGCCATTCTCAAAGCACTTTTTTACGCAGGTTGGGCGGACAGCCGCGCAACGATCACCTTGAAGGGGATCAGCGCGATCAACGCCAACGAGAGTTTTACCAACCAGTCAGCAAAGGCGAGCGTGACCCACAGCGGCGCCATCGGGCCTGACAGCATGAAAGGCACAGGCTCCCACGCCCAGTTGATCGCGGCATCGGCATTGGCACCGAAGAATGTGACCGAAGCTGAGAAGGCCAGAGTGAAGAAAATCGCGGTATCCAGAGCCGATCCAACCAGCGTCGAGACCAGCGGCGCGCGCCACCAGCGGCCACCGCGCAGCGAGTTGAACACGGTGACGTCGGTCAGCTGTGCGATCAGGAAGGCCGTGCCTGAGGCCACGGCGATCCGTAACGGCACGGCGGCGTAGGTGAAGCCGTCACCTTGCAGCATGATCTGACTGCCGATCAGCGAACAGATGATGCCGGTGACAAACCCTGCGAATACGACCTTGCGGGCCGGGCTCACCCCGTAGACGCGGTTCATGATGTCAGTGACCAGAAAGGCCAGAGGATAGGTAAAAGCACCCCAAGTCAGCAATCCGTCAAGGATCAGGAACTGGACCAGGATGTTCGAGGCCACAACGATTGTGGCCATGGCAAGAATGCCGGGTATATAGCTGCGTTGCATTTTCAGATGCCCGTTTTGACAAGGTAGCGGCGACTTGGCCAAGGGACCGTCCCAAGGCAAGCCGCGCTTCTAGACGCTTGATCAGAGACTGTCAATCGGGCAGCAGATATTCCACCAGTTCGGTGCGCTGCAGCGCAAGGAAATTGTCATCGGACACCATTGTGGCGCGCATGCGACCGCGGTCATCACGCCAGATCGACACGCCTTCGAGGTTGTCGTGCCCCCCCATTCCGGTGGTGAACAGAACTTCTTCGCCGGTGGGCGTGTCATCCTGAAGCCGCCACCGTCGAAGGCGCGACCGGAAACCTGTCAGCGACACCGAGCGTTCCAGAACGTAAAGCCTGCCGTCAGGTCCGAAATCGGCTGCTACGGGTAAAAACCGCCCGCGCTGAGGCAAAACGAATGGTGTCGACCAGACCTGCCCGCTCCAGCGGTAAACTGGAATGTCGCCATTCTCGGTTCGGCCTTTCTCGGTAAGGGTATAGAGCCGCTGTTTGCCGTCGATCGCCAGCGCCTCGAACGAGCCGTTATTTGGTAACTGGTCAAACGCTTTGGGGCGCGGCAGGACGCGCGCCTTGGATCCCGGCGCTGAATAGTGGGCGACGCGATGAACACGTTCGAACGAAACAAAAAAGCTGCCATCCGGCGCCACGGCCAGCCCTTCGGAGTCACCGGAAGACCCGATTAATGGCTGGCCTGTGCTGGACAGAACCGGCCATTTCCCTGTGACCTCGACACCGGTAATTGCATCGCCTTCGCGTAGAATTCTGGCGCGTACCAGAGTGGCCCGGTCACTCAGAACCATCAAATTTTGGCCGTCCGCAGAAACATGCAGCGCGGAAAACCCTCCGAACCAGCCAGCCGGGTCGCTCCAGGCAAAGCTGCCTAACTCAACGGCAGTCTTTGTTTCGACGGCCCAGGCCGGTCCTGCCAGACAAAACGCGGATATCAGTTGGATTGCAGAACGGCGGCGCATTGCTGGGGCAGATCGGCCAAACGATATTCTCGGCGTTTTTTCGGTGGCGGCGCATTTGGGTCTGGCGGTGGCGGGTTCAGTATATTGTTCACCCATTGCTGCGCTTCGGCGCAGCCGTCACCCTTGGGCGGCGGGTCCTGATTAACGCAGCCTCTGGACCCGCGCGGGCAGGCAAGCCGCACGTGGAAATGATAGTGATGCCCCCACCAGGGCCGAATTTTGCGCAGGTAGGCGCGGTTACCTTTTTCCTCTTTGCACATCTGCACTTTCGCGCCGGGAAAGACGAATATTCGGGCGACGCGTTTGTCCTTGGCTGCCTCACGCAGTACGGCGTGATGCTGCTTGGTCCAGTTGCCGTTGACGAACGCCCCATTGGCACGACGCAGGGAAACAGACGAGATATTCTCGCGCGCCTTGCGGCTAAGCCGCATGTCGTTACCCGGAAGCATCCAGATATCAATATCCAGACCCAACTGGTGCGACCGGTGCCCTGATGTCATCGGCCCGCCCCGAGGCTGGCTGATATCCCCGATATAAAGACCATTCCAACCCGGTTGCCTGGCCGCGAATTGGCTGAGGTCCTGCACATAATCTATCGCCACCGGGTGTCCCCAGTTGCGGTTGCGCGACAGGCGCATGGCCTGCCATGTCGGGCCTGTTTCGGGCAGTTGCACCGACCCGGCGGCACATCCGCGCGAATAACTGCCGAAAGCGGCGGGTTTTTGTTGTGAACTTTGCTTTTGTGCTCCGAATAATTGCTTGGCCAGGGGTTGCGCCCCTGCGGAGCCTGCCAGTGTGATTAAGGCCAATATTGCCAAAAAACGCTGTATTATCATCTGCTCTGATTCCCTTCCGGTTTAACCCAGCGCATCAGGAATAGACCCAGAATAAACAACAGAATGATCGGTGACACCCCCAGACGCGCGCTGCCGGTTGCGGTTGTGGCAATCCCGATCAACAGAGGCGCGGCAAAGGCCGTGGCGCGACCCGACAAACCATACAGGCCAAAGCTTTCCACCGGGGCCTTGGGATCGGTGTGACGCACCATCATGGATCGGCTAGCCGATTGCAAAATGCCGCCCATACCACCAATCAGGATGCCGCAGGCAAAGAACACAAGATCCGGCAGGCCCGATCCATCGGGCAAAGCGATGCCGAAAACCTGCGTCCGGTCCATGGATACGATCGTGACGCAAACAAGGATCAGAACCCAGATGCTGACCAAAATGACCGGTTTAGGGCCGTTTTTCTTGTCCAGCTTGCCACCGACCCACGAAAAAGCAGCGGCGGCCAGAACGCTGACGATCCCGAAGACACCGATCTTGATGAGGTCCCATTCCAGCACCAGCCGGGCGTATACGCCGCCAAAGCTGTAAAGCCCGTTCAGCGCATCACGGTAAAACATCGAAGATCCCAGATAGCTGGCTAGGCTAAGCCGGTGCCGCAGGTTGGAAATCGAATGCGCCAGCAAGCCCAGCGCGTCGCGCACCGAGCCGCGTTTCTTGGACGATGAATCGTCCCGCACCCAAAGGAAATACGGCACCATGAACAGGATGAACCACCCTGCCGTGAACGGGCCGACGAACCGGGTGCCCTGCTGCTGCGCCGCGTCCAGCCCAAAGGCCGGGTCCAGTCCGACCAGCGTCTTGCCGTTGTCCTGCTCGACAAACAAAAGCAGCATGATCGCCAATGAAATCAGCCCGCCGAAATAGCCGAAGGCAAAGCCTGAGCCGGAAATCTCACCCACTTCCTTGTCGTCGCCCAGATCGGGCAACTGCGAGTTGATGAAAATCAACGCATATTCCGCGCCGACAAATCCAAGGCCAAAGGCCGACAGCATCAGCCACATATTTGACCCATCCGGCAGCGTGTACCACAGCGCCGCGGACCCCACGACATACATGACGGAAAACCCAAAGATCCAAGGGATGCGCCGCCCTGACACATCTGCCATCGCGCCCAAAAGCGGTGCGCCAAAGGCGATGATCAGCCCGGTAATGGTCAGGCAATTCGCCCAGACCGTCTGCGCCCGTGCAGCCGCCGCCTGAGAGTCCAGCCCGGTTCCTGCGAAATATCCCGCCGCAACCCCGGCGAAATAGGGTCCAAAGACGAACGTGACCAGAAGGCTGTGATATGGCTGCGTCGCCCAGTCGAAAAACCACCAGCCCCAGATGCGCTTACGCTTAGAAATCTCTGCCATGACTGCCCCTGTTCTTGTTGTTTTTAATAAGACGGGGCTTTGGACCGTTTCGCAAGCGTTCTATTGACCCAGACTTGCTCTTTCGGGCGCGGGCGCTTACGTCTCGTCTGACGCAAATACCGGAGGCCCCATGCTGTCACTGATCCAAATCCTGTTGCTGATCCTGGACATTGTCTGGTTCATCATTCTGGCCCATGTGATCATGAGCTGGCTGATCAACTTTCAGGTTCTCAACCTGCATCAGCAGTTGGTCGCGCAAATCTGGTACGGTCTGAACCGGATACTTGAACCCATCTACGGCCCGATCCGCCGGGTTCTGCCGAATATGGGCGGTCTGGACCTGACGCCTCTGGTCGTTCTCGTCGGCGTCTATGCGCTGCGGATCATCCTGATCAACAATATGGTCTATTTCGTCTGACCTCTTGTTCACCGAATCTTAGTATGTGATTGTCCTGTCATAAGAGCAGATAAACCTAAAAACAGGGCAATCCCCACATGTTCGACGCCGCGCCCCTGCTGCGAGATGTCTTTGGATTCGACGACTTCCGACCGGGTCAGGAAGAGATCGTCGATGCCGTGACGGCGGGCGAAAACGTGCTGGCCATCATGCCGACGGGTGGCGGGAAATCCCTGTGTTTCCAACTGCCTGCCCTACTTCGCGACGGGGTAACGGTGGTCATCTCGCCTCTGATCGCCCTGATGCGCGACCAAGTACGGGGCTTGCAAGAGGCCGGGGTTGAGGCCGGCGCGCTGACCTCGGGAAACACCCCCGAGGAAACCGATGCCGTGTGGGAGGCGCTGGAGGCTGGGCGGCTTAAACTACTTTACATGGCGCCCGAACGTCTGGCCGCCGGGTCGGCACTGGGGATGTTGCGGCGTATCAATGTCAGCCTGATCGCCGTGGATGAGGCGCATTGCGTCAGCCAATGGGGCCATGATTTCCGCCCGGATTATCTAAGGATCGGAGAGTTGCGGCGCGCGTTGAAGGTGCCCTTGGCGGCCTTTACCGCCACGGCGGATGCCGAAACACAGGACGAGATTGTCGAGAAGCTGTTCGACGGCACCGCGCCCCGCAAATTCCTGCGCGGATTTGACCGACCCAACATCCATCTTGCCTTTGCCGCCAAGGACGGGCCACGCAAACAGGTGCTGGATTTTGCTGCTGCGCGAAAAGGGCAATCCGGCATCGTCTATTGCGGCACCCGAAACAAGACCGAAGTGCTGGCCCAAGCCCTGCGCGCCGAGGGGCACTCCGCCTGCCACTATCACGGTGGCATGGACCCCGAGGATCGCCGCAATGTCGAAACCCGTTTCGCGCGCGAAGACGGTCTGATCGTCGTCGCCACCGTGGCCTTTGGCATGGGCATCGACAAACCCGATATCCGCTGGGTCGCCCATGCGGACCTGCCCAAATCCATCGAGGCCTATTATCAGGAAATCGGACGCGCAGGCCGCGATGGTGGCCAGGCCGAAACGCTGACCCTGTTCGGCCCCGATGACATCCGCCTACGCCGCTCGCAAATCGACGAAGGGTTGGCCCCGGCTGAGCGCCGCATGGCCGACCATGCCCGGCTGAACGCTCTGCTTGGACTGGCCGAGGCGCTGGTTTGCCGCCGTCAGACCCTGCTGGGGTATTTCGGCGAACAGGCTGCGCCCTGCGGCAAATGCGATCTGTGCGACACCCCGCCCGAGGTGTTCGACGGTACCACTCCTGTGCGCATGGCCCTATCCGCCATCCTGCGCACCGAGGAATGGTTCGGTTCGGGTCATTTGATCGACATCCTTCTGGCCAATGAAACTGAAAAGGTCCGGGCGCGGCGACACGACGACCTGTCCACATGGGGCATCGGCAAGGACTGGTCCCGCCCGCAATGGCAGGCAATTTTCCGGCAGATGATGGGGCATGATCTGGTCCGTCCCGATCCTGACCGCCACGGCGCGTTGCGCATGACCGAGGCCGCCAAACCGATCCTGAAGGGCGAGGCGCAGATTAACTTGCGCAAGGACACAATCCGCAAAGCCACCCGCCGCCCGGCCGTCAAAGCGATGGTTGCCGAAGAAGACGCACCGCTGCTGTCGGCGCTTAAGGCCAAACGCCGCGCGCTGGCGGAATCACAGCGGGTGCCCGCCTATGTGATCTTCCCTGACCGCACCCTGATCGAGATGGCCGAGACCCGACCCATGACGTTGGACGACTTGGCCCGGATCGGCGGCGTGGGCGCGAAGAAACTGGAACGCTACGGCGATACCTTCCTTGAGGTGATCGCGGGCGAAGCCGCCGCGCTGCACCCCGCCCGCCGCAAACTGGCCGGGCGCGATCAGGGTGAGATTTTCGATCAGCTTCTGGCGGTTCAGAACGATCTGGCGCGCGGTCCAGAAGGGATCGACAAACCGCTGACCTGCTCGGCCTCACAACTGGCCAAGGTGGCGCAACTGCGGCCCGGCGATCAGCGCGGGCTGGAACAGGTGCTGGGCGACCGTCGTCACGAAAGGTTTGGCGCGGCCTTTCTGGACGTGTTGGAACAGGCGGGCTAGATACGCCGTATCAGGCAAGAAAAGAGGGCGGATATGCTGGTAGTGATTTCCCCGGCCAAGCGGCTGGACTGGGCCGAGCGCGACGCGACAGTCACCCAACCCGATTTCCAGGACGACGCGATCCGGCTGTCGAAAACCGCCCGCAACCTGACGCTGGGCGATCTCAAAAAGCTGATGGACCTCAGCGATGATCTGGCGCGTTTGAACCGCGACCGGTATCGCGCCTTTTCCGATGCCCCCGAGGCCGACCTAACCCGCCCTGCCGCGCTGGCCTTTGCCGGGGACACCTATCAGGGGCTTGAGGCTGCATCGCTGGATGCCGATGAAATGGCCTGGGCGCAGGATCACCTGCGGATTCTGTCGGGGCTTTACGGCGTGCTGCGCCCTCTGGACGCCATTCAGGCCTACCGGCTTGAGATGGGCAGCAAGCTGAAGACCCGACGCGGCAAGAACCTGTATGAGTACTGGCGCGACCAGCTCAGTAAGGCGCTGAACGCACAAGGCGCGCAGATCGGGTCAGACATTCTGGTGAATTGCGCCAGTCAGGAATACTTTGGCGCTGTCGATCCCAAGGCGCTGAAGCTGCGTGTGATCACACCTGTGTTCATGGAGGACAAGGCGGGCACCCCCAAAATCGTCAGCTTCTTTGCCAAGAAAGCGCGCGGCGCGATGGCGCGATACATCGTGCAGCACCGCCTGACCGATCCTGCGGGGCTGTTGGACTTTGACACCGGCGGCTATGCACACCGGCGCGAGTTGTCGACCGAGGACAAACCCGTCTTCGTGCGTCCGTATCAGGCCTGAGCCAGCATTGACCGGTCGTAAGCGACCAGTTCAACCGTATTGCCCTCGGGGTCTTCGGTGAAAATCCCGCGCCAGCCAATCCAGTCGAATTGCTCAACCCGGTAGGGCTGACCAATTTGTTCATACCAACGCGTGACAGCGTCTTGTTCTTCGAAAGGCAGCGACAGGGCGATGTGATGCAAAGCCGACGCGCCGCCGGTCACCGGGGATTGATCACCTGTGGGATGCAAGCCCGGACGCGGGGCGGCTGTATAGTGGAACAGGGCCAAAACCTGAGTATGCCCGCCGAAACCCTGCGCGATCTCGAAAAAAACGATCGCACTGTCATGGTCGCCGCTCAGACGCTGCAATCCGATCACTGTTTCATAAAATTCGACCATCGCCGACATATCGGCGCATCGAATGGCTATCTCGCCCAGCGCGCGAGGCTGAAAACCACGTTCATTTAACATGAGTTCAGCCTAATTTGGTTATGGCTGTCCGGCAACGACTGCCTGAGTGCCCTCCGGTTGATGCGTCAGGATCGCTTGTTGGATTTTCTGTTTTTGCAGAGGTTTGGTTAGGTAGTGGTCCAAACCTGCCGACAAGATCCCCTGATCATCTCCTGACATCGCATGCGCGGTCAACGCGACAATCGGAACATGACGGCCTGTCTCAATCTCGCGCCTCCGGATTTCACCGGTGGCCTGCTTTCCGTCCATTTTCGGCATGGAAATATCCATAAAGATCAGGTCCGGATCGAAATCACGATGGACATCCACGGCTTCAAGTCCATTTCCGGCGAACCGCAGTTCGATGTTCAGATCCTTGACCATTTTCTTCAGGATCAGTTGATTGGTCCGGTTATCTTCGGCCGCCAGAACACGCATCAAACGCCCGGCCGAAGGCACGTTCGCGTAATCGGGTTCGACGGTTTCTGGTACAGCTATTTCTGCGGGTTCGGCCCGTGTTTCCTGACCAAGAGCGGTCAGGTGCGTATACAGTTCAGCCCGGGGAATGGGTTTTTGCAGAACGCCTTCGATCAGATGTCGGGCCGGGTTTGCGTGGATGACGGCGGGATTGGCTGACATCACCACAACCGGCAGTTCGCCCCACCCGCGATCTTTCAGGATGGTCGCCAATTCCAGCCCATCCATATCCGGCAGATCGTGATCACACAAAAGCAGGTCAACAGTATCGTCAACTGCGGCCAAAGCCTCTCCACCAGACGAACACACCGTGACACGCGATCCCAACCGGCCGAGCTGCTTCGACAGGATGGCCCGGTTGACCGCCAAATCTTCAACAACCATCACGTGGTGCAGACCCCCACCCAGATCCGGAGGGGCAGGCTGAACGCCTTCGACGGTCGGCATCGACACGCGGAACCCGAAACACGACCCACGCCCCGGTTCACTTTCTACCCAGATCGTACCGCCCATCAGCGTGATCAGACGTTTTGTAATGGCCAGCCCCAGCCCGGTTCCTTCGAACTGGCGGTTGCGTTCATCTTCGACTTGATTGAACTCACCAAATATGTGGTCGATCTTTTCCGGTTCGATCCCGATCCCAGTGTCTTCGATCGCCACGTGTATATCGCAGGTCTTGGTATCGGTATTGGGCACCCCGGTAACGCGGATCAGAACATGGCCGTTGGCGGTGAATTTCACCGCATTGCCCACCAGATTCGTCAGAACCTGACGAACACGACCCGGATCACCAACAAATAGCGTTGGAAGGAACAGGTCATAGTCGACCAGCAGCGTCAGACCCTTGTCACGAACACTTGGCTGCAAAAGCATCGCAACCTCAAGAATACAGCGTTCAAAGTCAAACTGCTCAGGGTGCAGGATCAGCTTGTCCGCCTCGATCTTGGAATAGTCGAGAACGTCATTGATGATGACCAGCAACGCCTCACCCGAGTTGCGGATCGTGTTAAGATAGAGCCTTTGTTCCTCGTCCAGAGGGGTTTCAGCCAGCAGGTCAGTCATCCCGACAATGCCGTTCATCGGGGTGCGTATCTCATGGCTCATATTGGCCAGAAATGCGGACTTGGCGCGGTTTGCTGCTTCGGCCCGTTCGCGCGCGGCCGTCAATTCGGCCTCATGCCGGACCGAGGCCGAGATGTTCAGCGCCAGACTTACAACATCGCCACCATTGCCCCGCTGGTCGATCAGCTTGACATAGTGACCATTCCACAGGCGAATAATTTCCGCGTTAGGATGTGGTTGTGACCAACGGGCCAGCATCCTCCGGATCCAGTCCGGTGCAGCCTTGGAACCCAGATCAATCAGCCCCTCAGCGACCAAAATCTCAAGTATCCGTGGATATGCGACGCCCGGCGCAACTTCGTCGATCCCGTCAAACAAGCTAAGGTAGGCCGTATTCGCCCCGATCAGGCGGTTATCGCCGTCAAAAAACGCAAACCCGTCCTGAAACGTCTGAATTGAATGCCATAAGCGCCGTTCGGCCACCTCAATTTTGGCATTGGCCAGCGTCAGGTCGGATTTGACCTTTTCATTCTCACCCCGAACCGTTTCCACCTCGGCCTGCGTTTCGCCGATGCGCTTGGTCAGGGCCATTGCATGCAGGCCCAGCTTGCGGTTGGCGGCGGACAATTCGGCCTGCTTCATTTCCAAAAGACGCTCTGCCGCCAGACGTGCGCGTCGTTCCTGTGCCAGTTTTGTTGCAAGACTCATCTTTGGTCATCCCGGACTAACCCGAGATCAACATCCAGCCAGAGCGTGAAGAAGTGTTTAAGCGCTTACCGCGCAGTTCGGATCACAGGCGCGGGCCGTCAACGACGCCCCTCGCGCAACCAACCGCCCAGCAGGAAGCCGCCCGCCAGAAGCAGCACCAACCACGGCGGCAGCAAACCGGCCTGCGTGACGTCCCGAGTTTCATAAGCGTCGCGCGGCGTCAGGCCAATCCAGCCGCGCCCGGATGCCGGTCGTCCCGCACGCACGTTGCGGATCGCGGGCAGGCCGTCCTCCAACTTGATCGCCCCACCGCGCAATTCAGCCAGCAGCGGATCCAGAACGTCCGAGGTTGCGATGGTGCGCTCAAATTCTTTCGGCGCGGCCGGACCTAGCCCGATAACGGCGGACAACTCGCCTTCCTGCAAACGGTAAAGTCCGATTTCCGGCCCAAAATACTGTGCCTCGAACCGGCCGGGGGAAATCATGTCGAGCGTGATGTCCAGCGTTTCCCCATTCGGGCGCGTGACCGTAACTGGACCGACCTCATCCTCAAGGGTCTGCCGAATGATCCGCATGATCTGGCCGTTGGCTTCGGCCCACAGCGCTTCTTCCTCAAGCTCGGGTTCTTTCATCATCCAATGCGCTAGCCGGCGCAGCAGTTCAAGCTGCGGCCCGCCCCCCTCGAACCCACGACTCCAAAGCCACGCATGATCCGAGGCCAGCATTGCCACGCGGCCTTCACCCACACGATCAAGAACCAAAAGCGGCCTGTCTTCAATCCCGGTCATCAGCAACTCGCCCGAGCGGTGCTTTACGTCGATCTGGCGCAACCACGCGCCCCATTGTTCGGAATCGCCAAGATCAGTCGTGACCGGATGGCGATGCCCCAGATCGGTCACCATCGGGACAAAGCGTTCCTCGATCACCCGTGCGGTTGGCTGCGCCGGTAGGATCGGTGCCAGGGGCGAGCGAAAGATACTGTCCGCGCTGGCAAAGTCAGGCCCGGCCGCGATCAGGACGGCACCGCCGTCGTTAATATAGTTGTTGACGTTGTCCAGATAGATCGCAGGTAAAATGCCGCGCCGCTTGTAACGGTCAAAGATGATCAGATCGAAATCGTTAATCTTTTCCAGAAACAGCTCTCGAGTTGGGAACGCGATCAGCGACAACTCATCCACCGGAACGCCGTCCTGTTTCTCAGGTGGTCGCAGGATTGTGAAATGCACCAGATCGACCGAGCTGTCAGACTTCAGCAGGTTGCGCCATGTCCGCCCGCCCGGATGCGGCTCGCCCGATACCAACAGCACGCGCAAACGATCGCGAACACCGTTCATCTGGATCAGCGCCGTGTTGTTTCGGTCTGTCAATTCACCTTCGGCTTCGGGCACCGTGAATTGAATGACATTACGCCCGCCATGGGGCAGGCTGACGGGCAATTCCACGTCGACACCGATAGGGATCGAGAATTGTTGGGGCTCGGCACCGTCGACCGAGATTTCAAGCGGCGCGCTGGTCGCGCCAGCCGGGGCTGCACCGCTATCTTCTACGCGCAAGGTCAGGGTGACCGGCTCACCGATAATGGCAAAGGCGGGGGCATTTCGCACAATCAAGCGGCGGTCCCAGTCGGTGGCGCGCCCGGTTTGCAGCAAATGCATCGGCGCTGGCAGGTCGGGTGCCTGATCTGCATCGTGCACAATCCCGTCGGATACCACAAGAATTCCTGCGATCCGCGCGCGCGGTTCTTCGGCCAACGCCTCGTTCAGCGCAGCCATGACCTGCGTACCTTCGTCGCCGTCGCCATCACCGACTTTGATCCGGCGCAGCTCGGTATTGTCGCGCGACTCGATCTCGGCCGCCAGTTCTTCGGCTGCCAGCGCGGTCTGCTCGGCGCGGTCCGAAAGGGTCTGACTGGCGCTTTCATCCTCGATCATCAACACGATGTCCGTCAGGGGCGCGCGATCCTCGATCTGGTAGACTGGACCAGCCAGCGCACCGATCACGACAAGGGCCGCCAAACCGCGCAGGGCCCAACCTGACAGACCCTGCCAAAGGGCCAGAACCACCCCGGCAAGGGCTACCGCAGCAACGGTGGCCAAAACAGGCCACGGGATCAGGGGATCAAAGATAACGGTTCCTGTCATTGTCCCAACCTGTCCAGCAAGGCAGGCACATGCACCTGATCCGATTTGTAGTTCCCGGTCAGGACATGCATCACCAAATTGACACCAAAGCGATTGGCCAGCTCTCGCTGACGCTCACCTGCATAGCCGCGTCCAACGGGCAACAGGGCCTGTCCGTTGCGGTCAACGGCCCACGCTCCGGCCCAGTCGTTGCCGCCGATCACCACTGGCGTCACGTTATCGTTGAGGTTGCGGAACGGCATCCCCTCGATCTGTTCGGCATCCAGTGGCGCGGCCTCGACCCAGACCTCGGTTCCGGCGTAGCGCCCCGGAAAATCCTGCAGCAGATAGAACGCGCGCGTCAGCACGTGGTCACGCGGGACAGGCTCTAACGAAGGAATATTCAAGGGCGCGGCCAACTGCTGCAATTTGCGTCCATTGGGGCTGGAGGCGCCAAACCGCGCCACATCCGAATCCCGCGTATCAAACAGGATCATCCCACCCGAGCGAAGGTAAGCGTTGAGCTTGGCGTAGGCTTCGGCAGACGGTTGCGGTTGCTGGGGGGTAATGGGCCAGTAGAGCAAAGGGAAAAAGGCCAGCTCATCCCGTTCCAGATCAACGCCGATCGGCTCGGCCGGTTCGACAGACGTGCGATAGAATAGGGTTTGTGCAAGACCCCGCATTCCGGCACCTGCAATGTCATCGACCTGCGCGTCACCCGTCAGGACATGCGCCAGCACCAATTCCTTGGTGGCGTTCAGCGCAAAATCGGTATCCGCGGGCGTCTGCGCGTCTGCTTGGGGCACAAACAGCAAAACTCCGATCGCAGTGGCCGCGGCCTTGGCCAGACCCAACCGTCCTGACAGCGCCAAAGACGCAATGACATCCACCGTCAGCAACAGCAGCGCAAGGCTGAGCAGGATACCTCCGATGGGCGTTTCCGTGCTAATTTCCTGCCCCTTGATAGGCACATCCGGTGGCCAGACCGCAGGGCTAAGCATCGTGTCGCTGGTCAGAATATTCAGCGCCAGCTTTTGCTTGCCGCTTTCGTAAAGCCCCGGACGCAGATCTGGGCCAATTGCACCCGACACAAGATCGACGCCATCAACGCCCGACAGATTGCCGGCATCAGACAAGGTGCCAAACCCATCCATCACCTGAATTGGCTCCCACGTGGTGCCCTGCAACTGGGACTCCTGCCGAGACTTGGCGGCCGAGGCGACGGCCAGCCGATCCAGCATTTCGACAAATAGGCCCGACAGGGGAAGGCTGGACCATTCTGCATCAGCCGTCACGTGGAACAGCACGACCTGACCCAGCCCAAGCGCCTTGCGGGTCACCAATGGCGTGCCGTCCGACAAAGATGCAATCACGCGATCCGCCAAATTAGGGTCTGGTTGCGCCATGACCTGCGTGGTCACAGATACATCTCCGGGGACCTTAAGCCCATAAAACGGTGAGCTTTCGGGGAACGGTGCAAGCCCCTTGGCCTCACCCCAGCTCATCGCGCCGCCAACGGATCGTCCGCCGCTGCGCAGGCGGACAGGCAGCAGGATATCTTCCTCATCACGGCCCAGATCACTGGCGGCCATACGCGGTCCGGCAAAGCGCAACAGCAAGCCACCTTCTTCGACCCATTCAACCAGTGCCGATTGTTCGCCCCCGGACAGTTTGGCGACATCGGCCAGAACGATCACATCCGGGTTGGCCGGCAGTACGTCCAGCAATCCGCCATCAACAAAATCCGCTGTCGGGATCAAAACCTGCGTCAGGTAATGCAACGGTGACAGCAACTCCAAACCTTCGCGGTTCCGCGTCCCGGCGATCAGGGCAACTTCGCGCCGCCGCAGGCTGTCATCGGTCAGTGTCACAGCCCCCGCAGACCGTTCACCTTGAATTTCAAACCGCGTGATCCGCGCGCGCAGTTCTGACGGCAGGGCCAGTTCTATCTGGGCCTGCGTTTCGCCACCTGCAAATTCCACCTCGGCAGATTGAAGAACCCGCATCACCCCGGCCGGGTCGCGGCCCTGCGCCAGAACCGTGATGCGTTCAGCCGGGCCCGCCTCGGCCCGTTGCGCGGTCAATTGAATGACGCCATCCTGATAGCCAGCCGGCAATAGTCCAACAACCGAGGATGGCGACTGATACACAGTGACACCCCCGCGCGCCTGCAAAGCCGCAAGGATCGTTTCGCTGCGATCATATGCCAGACGGTCACTGAACCAATGCGTTTCAAATTCACCTTCAACCTCATCCAGCGCGGCCAAAGCCTGTTCAATCTGCGGCAGCGTAGGCTGCCATGGCATCGGAACCAGCCCAGGCAATCGACCGCTCCACGCCTCGGCGGCCTGAAAGACAGGGACTTCGGGAACCGTCAGGTTAAGGATCGCGACCGTGCGCCCGGCACGCCCGGCCTCGGTCAGTTGCGCGTCGATCTGGTCCAGCGTCGAAGACCAACGGGATGCGCCCGCCCAGCTTCCGTCCAGCACCAACATCAATGGCCCTGATCCGGCTTGCTCTCGGGACGGGTTCAGAACCGGGCCAGCCAACCCGATGATAATCGCCGCCGCTGCCAGCATGCGCAAAAGCAGCAACCACCACGGGGTGCGGTCCGAAACGCTTTCTTCATCCTTCAACCCAAGCAGTAGTGTGACCGCCGGAAACAGTCTGCGGATCGGCGCTGGTGGCACGGCGCGCAGGATCAGCCACAGGATCGGAAGGGTCAAAAGACCCAGCAACACCCACGGTGCGGTAAATCCAATGCCCGCCAGAACCGTCATGCCGTTCCCCCGTCCAGCGCACGATAGAGCCACAACAGAGCCGCTTGCGCGCTGTCACCCGTGTGGTGCAGACCAAGCTGCCATCCGGTCGCGCGACACAGTTGCGTCAGCGCGTCCTTGCGACTGGCGAGACGCTCTAGATAGCGGTCCCGCAACTCTCCGGCCTTGAGGGTTTCGTGTCGCGCTGTGCCGCCAACGCTTTCAAATATGGTCCGCCCGCGATAGGGAAAGCTTTCCTCGGTTGGGTCCAGAACCTGCAACAGGACACCGCGCACGCCCCGGTCGGCGGCTTTGGTCAGGGCCAGTTCGACCTCATCCATCGGCCCGAGGAAATCGGAAATGAAGACGGCACGCGCATGTGGGATCATGGCCCTATGTTCGGGCGGGGCGTAATCGGCTGCGGCATCTTCGGACCAAGCCTGCGCCAGCCGCACGATTTGCGCGTTGCCGCGCCGGGGCGGAAGGGTTGTTCCGGTCAGTCCGACACGTTCCCCGCCGCGCACCAGCAGGATCGCCGTTGACAGACCAAGCAGGCGCGCCCGGTCCGCTTTGGTGTGCAGGGATTTGTCGGACGCAAACCGCATCGACGCTCCCTGATCGACCCAGAGCATCACCGATTGCGCGATCTGCCACTCGCGTTCACGCACGAATTGCTGATCCCCCCGCGCAGACCGCCGGTGGTCGATCATCCGACGACTATCTCCGATCTGCGCCGGTCGGTACTGCCAGAAATCATCACCCAGACCGGACCGCCTCCGTCCGTGATCACCCAGCAGGACGGTTCCCGCCAGATGTTCGGCCCGCGCCAACAGGGGCGGCAGCCGGGACGCCTCGGCCTCGGATCTTTCACGAAGGGTCAGCGCGGCATTCACGCTGCAGCCTCGGTGCGGATCAAGCCGGCAGCAGTGCTTTCGATCAGCTCAGCTAGGCTGTCCCCGCGTGCACGCGCCGCAAAGTTCAACGCCATCCGGTGGCTGAGGACTGGGCGGGCCATGTCCAGCACGTCCTCGGCATTAGGGGCCAATCGCCCCTGCAGCATCGCCCGCGCCCGCACCGTCATCATCAGCGCCTGCGCCGCACGTGGACCCGGCCCCCATGCAACGGTTTCGGCAACACGCTCAGACACACCCGCCTCATCCGGGCGGAAGGCACGAACCAGATCGAGGATCAGTTCAACGACCGAGTCGCCCACCGGCATCCGGCGCAAAAGAACCTGCGCAGCCAGCAATTCCTCTTTGGTGAAAATCTCATGCGCGTCGTCTTCCTCGACACCCGTGGTGGCCAGCAGAATGTCACGCTCGGTTTGGCGATCAGGGTATTCCACGTCAATCTGGACAAGGAAGCGGTCCAACTGCGCCTCGGGCAGCGGATAGGTGCCCTCTTGCTCAATGGGGTTCTGCGTTGCGAGCACGTGAAACGGTGTTCCAAGAGAACGATCTTCGCCCGCCACCGTCACCGTGCGTTCCTGCATCGCCTGCAACAGCGCCGATTGGGTCCGAGGGCTGGCGCGGTTGATCTCGTCTGCCATCAGCAACTGGCAAAAGATCGGGCCAGAAATGAACCGGAAATGGCGGCTGCCATCTTCGGCGGTATCCAGAACCTCGGACCCCAGAATATCGGCAGGCATCAGGTCCGGCGTGAATTGGATGCGGTTGCCGTGCAAGCCCATCACGGTCGACAGCGTTTCAACCAGTCGCGTCTTGCCCAGACCGGGCAGACCGATCAGCAACGCATGCCCGCCGCACAGCAGCGCGGTCAGGGTCAGGTCCACGACCCGTTCCTGTCCGATAAAGCGGCGGGTGATCGAGGACTTGGCCTCTTGCAGTTTGGTTTCCAGCGCTTCGATCTCGGACACGAGGTCGGCAGGTTCGGTCATGACTTTCCCTTCCGTGGACTAATATGGTTGAAGTGTATCGCGCGAAAAGGAAATGGCAAAAGTAATGAGCGGACAAAAACCTGTGACACCCTCTCCTGATGGCATTGCGGCATCAGTCAAAGCCGCCAAAACCAAGGGCTTGCCCCCGGTTCACCTGTGGAATCCTCCGTTTTGTGGCGATCTGGACATCCATATCGCCAAAGATGGCTCTTGGTCTTATCTAGGGTCACCGATCAACCGGTTCGAGCTTGTGAAGTTATTTTCCTCAATTCTTAAGAAAGAAGAGGGGAAATATTATCTTGTCACCCCGGTCGAAAAGGTGGGAATCACCGTCGAGGACGCGCCCTTCGTCGCGGTCGATTTCGATGCGACGGGCACCGGCGCGGCGCAGGTGCTGACTTTCACGACACATGTCGGCGATACCGCCATCGCAGGGCCAGATCACCCGATCCGCATTGTTATCGACCCTGAAACAGATGAACCCGCGCCCTACATATTGGTGCGTGCCAACCTCGAAGCGCGGATCGACCGCAAAAGTTTCTACCGGCTGGTCGACATTGCCGAACACAATGATGATTGGTTCGGCGTCTGGTCAGATGGACAGTTTTTCCCCCTGATCCGGTCCGAGGACTTGCCGGACTAAGCCCGGCGCACCACCCGACGATCTTGCGCCAGCACCACGGCCACAGCCACGATCCCCGCGCCCAGCGCGCGAGTCCAGTTCCACTCGTCCCCCAGCACAAGCATGATCAACATCACGTAAAACGGCGCGATGTTGATGTGGAACGACGCCAGCGCCACGCCGATTTTCCCGACCGAGGCGATAAAGAACACCTGACTCAGCCCCATCGAGATCAGCGCATAGATCACCAGCATTCCCGCTTGCTGCATATCAACCGGAGCCGTGGGGATGACATCCATACCCAACTGCCCTGCCGTGAAGAACAGAAAGAAGGCCACGACCAACCCGCCCACGAATGTAATGGTACTGCGCCCGGTCTGGCTGAGTTCTGGAAAATCCCGCGCGGTTGCCATGCTGGCCCAGCAGAACAACCCCGTCGACACAATGGCACACCCTGCGCCAAGCCCTAGTTGAGCGGGGGCCACCGCGCTGGTTGCGATTAACCCACCGATGATCGACACTATGACTCCGATGGCAAAATTCCACCGCAAACGTCGCGTACCCGTCGCCAGCTCCAACAGAGTCGCAAACAAGGGCGCGCACGAGGCGATGATGGCCACGGTCACCGGGTCGGTCAGCTTTTGCGCCAGAATGATCAGGAACATCCCAGCGCCCAGCGTTCCACCGACCAGCATCGCATGCCCCCAACGGGCGCGCAGTACGCGGGTCGGCCCGTCAAACAACACCCAGATCGGCACCATCACCAACACCGCAATCGCCAGTCGCGCCACCAAGAGCGCGACGGGGGGCCAGCTTTGCAACAGCACCTCGGCCGCCGGAAACCCGGCTGCCCATGTCAGCATGCTTGCCACCGCCAAGCCATTGCCGGGCAAGGCAGAACTGCGCCCGGCAGACACAGAAAGAGTGTTCCCGCGCACGGGGTCAGGGCTCATTGCCATGGTGTCAGACCTTTTGTTGGAACGGCGACCGAAAATGATTCGCCGCATTGTCCCGAATGTCTCTGAATTGCCCCGGGCGATCTGGCCGATTTTCGACAATCTGTCGTTTTCAGTCCCTTTCCCTGAAATCACCCGACAGCTAAGGTCCGGTCACCAAAAACCCGGACCTGCCAATGCCCAAATTTGCCGCCAATATCTCGCTGCTGTTTGCAGAACTTCCCTATCTCGACCGGTTTCAGGCGGCAGCAGAAGCCGGGTTTCAAGCCGTTGAGATTTTGTTTCCCTATGATCTGGCCGCCAAGGAAACGCGGCGGGCCTTGCTGTCCAATGGGTTGGACCTTGTCCTGATCAACGCGCCGCCACCAAATTACACGGGCGGACAGCCGGGCTATGCAGCAATCCCCGGCGGCGAAGCGCGGTTCCAATCGGATATTCGTCGCGTGATGCGTTACGCCGATGTACTGAAACCGGGGCTGATCCACATCATGTCGGGCTATGCCTCGAGCCGCGATGCGCTGGACTGTTTCGTGGAGAACCTGAAATGGGCTGCCGATTTCGCACCCCTGCAACAGTTCACGATTGAGCCGCTGAACCCAGTTTCGCAGCCAGACTATTTCCTGAACGACTACGATCTGGCTGCTGATGTTCTGAACCGCGTAGACCGCCCCAATATCGGGCTGCAATTCGACAGCTTTCACGCCCATATGATTCACGGCGATGCACTGGACGTGTGGAGCAGGTTCAATGCCAACGTGGTCCACGCTCAAGTTGGCGCGGCACCAGACCGATCAGAACCCGGGCGCGGGCCAACCGATTTTCCTGCCCTGTTCAGCGCGATGGATGATGCAGGATACGCAGGATGGGTCAGCGCCGAATACGTGCCCTCAACACCGCAAACGATCAACAGCTTGAAGTGGATGCGCGCCTAGCTCTGGCATTTGCGTTATAAATACCGCAGATGAAAGAAACCGAGACCATAGGATTCGATCAATGCTCCCTGCCCGCTATGCCCGCGCTCTGTTCAGCCTGATCATGTCGGGCCTGATGTCCTGCATCGTCACAGGCATCGCCACGGTTAAGGCGATCGGGTTGGGGCCAAACACGGCGGGCGACTGGATGGCATCCTGGGCTTTTTGCTGGCCGATCGCGTTCTCGGTTATCTTGATTCTCGGCCCCACAGTGCAACGGCTGGTCAATCGCCTAGTCAGGCCGCAGGACTGACCCGCTGCGAAGAGGACCTATTAGGCCTGATGAGCAGCGCGCCCTTAATGCGCCTCGGCCCAGTTGGCCCCCTGCCCGGCATCCACGCTCAGCTTGACATCCAGTTTCACCGCCGGATCAGACGCGCCTTCCATCACGTCGCGCGCCACGCCGATCACCTGATCCACCGCATCCTCGGCCACTTCGAACAGCAATTCGTCATGCACCTGCAACAGCATCTTGGCGGGTAGCCCGTTGATCGCATCCGGCATCCGCACCATCGCGCGCCGGATCACATCCGCCGCTGTCCCCTGAATCGGCGCGTTGATCGCCGCCCGGCGCGAAAACCCAGCATGCGGCCCCTTGGCGTTGATCTCGGGCGTGTGGATCTTGCGGCCAAACAGCGTCTGGACATAGCCATGCTCTTTGGCAAAGGCGACAGTGTCATCCATATAGGCTCTGATACCTGGAAAACGCTCGAAATAGCGGTCGATAAAGCCCTGCGCCTCAGCCCGTGGAATGCGCAGGTTACGCGCCAGACCAAAGCCTGAAATCCCGTAGATCACACCAAAATTGATTGCCTTGGCCTGACGACGAATATCCGGCGTCATCTCGTCCAATGGCACATCGAACATCTCGGAGGCGGTCATGGCGTGAATGTCCAATCCATCCGAAAACGCCTGTTTCAGGGTCGAAATGTCAGCGATATGGGCCAGAATCCGCAGCTCGATCTGGCTATAGTCGAGGCTGACCATCACATTGCCCGGCTCGGCGATAAACGCTTCACGAATGCGGCGGCCTTCTTCGGTGCGCACCGGAATATTTTGCAGGTTCGGATCGGTCGAGGCCAAACGGCCCGTGTTGGCCCCCGTGATTGAATAAGACGTATGTACCCGGCCCGTATCGGGGTTGATATGGGTTTGCAGCGCATCCGTATAGGTCGATTTCAGCTTGGACAACTGCCGCCAATCCAGCACCCGGCGGGGCAGTTCATGCTCGGTGGCGAGGTCTTCGAGAATATCCGCCCCGGTCGAGTATTTCCCGGTTTTACCCTTTTTTCCGCCCTCAAGTCCCATCTTGTCGAACAGAATCTCACCCAGTTGCGCGGGCGAGCCGACATTGAAGTTCTCACCGGCCAGTTCGTGAATTTCAGCCTCTAACCCGGCCATTTTCTGCGCAAAGGCGTTGGACATGCGCGACAGCACATCGCGGTCCACCTTGATCCCGTGCATCTCCATTTCCTTGAGGACCGGCACAAGAGGACGCTCCAGCGTTTCATAAACTGTCGTCACTTGCACCTGATGCAGTTGCGGCTTGAACAGCTTCCACAAGCGCAGCGTGATATCCGCATCCTCGGCGGCGTAATCGGTGGCCTCATCAATCGGCACCTTGTCGAAGGTGATGGCCGATTTGCCGGACCCTAGCAGCGGTTTGATCGGAATCGGCGTGTGGTTCAGGTAACGCTCGGACAGCGTATCCATACCGTGCCCATGTTTGCCGCCATGCATCGCATAAGACATCAGCATCGTATCGTCGATCGGTGCCACGTCCACACCATAGCGCGCGAATATTTTGGCGTCATACTTCATGTTCTGTCCAATCTTCAGGATCGACGGATCCTGAAGCATAGGTTTCAGCAGTATTAGAGCCTCATTTAACGGCATCTGCCCCTCGGCCAGTGCGTCTGAGCCGAAAAGATCATCAGCGGCTCCGTCGCTGTGGGTTAGCGGGATGTAACAGGCCGAGCCCGCCTCAACGCACAGCGAAATGCCCACCAGATCGGCGATCATTTCGTTCAATCCGGTGGTCTCGGTATCGACGGCTACCCAACCGGATTCATAGATGCGGTCGATCCACGCCTGCAGCGCTGCTGCATCCCGAACGCACTCGTATTTCGCGGCGTCAAAGGAGATATCCTCGGCCTCAGATACAACCTCGGGCGCGGGGGCATCGGCGATCACCGGGGCCTCGGCCCCCAGCTTGTCGGCAATGCGTTTGGTAAGGGTGCGGAACTCCATATCCGCCAGAAAACCCAGCAGCGTGTCTGGCTCGGGGTCCTTCACTTCAAGATCGTCCAGCGTGAAGTCCAGCGGGGTGTTTTCGTCCAACTGCACCAGCTTTTTCGACAGCTCAATCTGGTCGCGCTTTTCGATCAGGGTCTGGCGGCGTTTGGGCTGCTTGATCTCTTCTGCGCGGTCCAGCAGCGTTTCCAGATCGCCATATTCGTTGATCAGCAAGGCGGCGGTCTTGACTCCAATGCCCGGAGCGCCCGGCACGTTATCCACGCTGTCGCCTGCCAGCGCCTGCACATCGACCACCCGTTCGGGTCCGACGCCGAATTTCTCGAACACACCATCACGGTCGATACGTTTATTCTTCATCGCGTCCAGCATTTCCACGCCGCCGCCAACTAACTGCATTAAGTCCTTGTCGGAACTGACAATCGTCACGCGCCCACCCGCGTCACGCGCCTGAACGGCCAGCGTGGCGATGATGTCGTCGGCCTCATACCCCTCCAACTCCTTGCAGGCGATGTTGAAGGCGCGAGTGGCTTCACGGGTCAGAGGCATCTGCGGTCGCAGGTCCTCAGGCATGGCCTCGCGGTTGGCTTTGTACAGGTCATAAAGATCATTGCGGAACGTGTGCGAGCCCTTGTCGAAAATCACCGCCACATGGGTCGGCGCGTCGGGTCCGGCGTTCCCCTCGACATATTTCTGCAGCATGTTGCAGAACCCCGAAACGGCGCCGATCGGCAGCCCATCGGATTTGCGCGTCAGCGGGGGCAGAGCGTGATAGGCCCTGAAAATAAAGGCCGATCCATCGATCAGATGCAGGTGACATCCTTTTCCGAAATTGCTCATGCGCGCTCTCCCTGTCGGTCAGGGATGGTTCTGCCACAGGGCCGCGCGCGTGACCAGTCAGGAACGCGGCTTATCCACCAAACAGACCGCTGAAAACGTCCGAGAAACTGTTCAGCAGCGCCATGATAACCAGCACACCGAGGAAGGCAAAAAATGCAAAGGCAAAGAACTGAAACAGGATCGCGCCCACACCGATGACAACGCCTGCAATAGCCGGGCGTCTCTTTTCGTGACGCAGGATACCAACAACGGACAAAACAATTGCCAACCCGCCCAACATGGCGACCCCGATACGCAGGAAATCGTCCAGATCACGGGCCTGCGCCACCGGTTCGGGCTGCTCAATCCCGGCCGCGGCGCGCAGCGTGGATTTACCGATCTCGGCCGCCAATTCCCCCAAAGAAACCCCGGTGGATTGCTGCGGCGCGAACGGTCCTGCCCAGAACACAAATAGCGCTGCAAACAGCGCAATCGACGCAAGGCTAAACCCTGTCCAACCAAAAACAGGATTTGCTGTGTCAGTAGCGTGAAGGTCAGTCATCACTCTCACCCGGGCTGGTTCCGGTCGAGCCTTAGAACAAAAAACGCGGCGAGATTTTGGCGTTCATTCTTTGTAAGGGCGATCAGCCCTGATCTGTGCCCTTCAGGACATATTTGCAATCGCAATAGGGGCATTCGACCCAACCGGTATCCTCGGGGATTTGCAGCCACACGCGCGGATGGCCCAACGCGCCTTCGCCGCCGTCACAGGCAACTCGGGTGGTTTCCACGATCTTGGTTTCCGGCGCTTCGATGGTCACGGCTGGCGATCCTTCTTCGGTTGTCGGCCTCGCGGGGCATGTGTGACTGCGTTTATGAGCGATGCGCAAACCGGGGGCAAGTGCCGCGTGTGAGATGCGGCAATCAGGATCAACTGTGACCTGGCAAAGCCAAGCGACCCGCTTCCTGCGCAAAGGACTCGAAAAAGAACAAAACGTGAATATAATATGGAATCGCCATGTATGCCGAATTGTCGATCACGTCGAACTTCACCTTTCTCACCGGGGCATCCCACCCCGAGGAATACATGGAGCGCGCCGTGATGCTGGGCCTGCCTGCCATTGCGATTGCCGATGACAACTCGGTGGCCGGGATCGTACGCGCCCATACTCAAGCGCGCGAGATCGCCCGAAAGGTGCGCGAACGTGTGGAATGGGAAGGGCAGAACACGCCCATAGGCCCAACCTGCCCCGATCATATCCCCAAACCACCCTCATATCTGATCCGCGCGGTGCCGCGCCTGATCCCTGCGGCACGGCTGATCTTCACCGACGCGCCCACCGTCACCGCCCTGCCGCTGAACCGGCAGGGTTGGGGCAACCTGTGCCGTATCCTGTCTGCGGGCCGTCTGCGGGCCGAGAAAGGCGACTGTATCCTGCACCTGTCCGACCTGATGGAATTCTCTGACGGTCTCCACCTGCTGCTCTGGCCACAACCGACCCCGTCACAGGGCGGCGCGAGCCCTTGGCGGACACAGGCACAACGGTTGACGCGCCGCTTTGGCAGGCGGATGCATCTGTTGATGCATCCCCGGTATGACGGTGCAGACAGTGCGTATTTCTCTTTATTAGAGACTGAATCAAAGCAACTTGGCATCCCCACAATCGCCAGTGCCGCGCCGATGATGCACCACGGGGCCCGTCGCAAGCTGGCCGATGTGCTGACCGCCATCCGCCTGCGCCGCAAGGTCGATGATTTGGGCCGCGACGCGCTGGCCAATGGCGAACAGCGCCTACGGTCCGAGGCCGAGATGTTACGTATCTTCAAGAATCATGAAGGCGCCATCACCCGCGCCCATATGCTCAGCGAACAGCTGCAATTCTCGCTGGATGAGCTGCGCTATGAATACCCCAGCGAGGGCAGCGATCAGGAAACCCCGACCCAGCGCCTGCACCGTCTAGCGCATGAAGGGTTGAAATGGCGTTATCCGGCTGGGGCCTCGGAAAAAGCCAAAAAGATGCTGGCGCACGAGCTGACCCTGATCGGCAAGCTGAAATATGAGCCCTACTTCCTGACCGTCCGCGACATCGTTCATTTCGCCCGCTCGCGCGATATCCTGTGTCAGGGACGCGGATCTGCGGCCAATTCGGTGGTCTGCTTCTGTCTCGGCATCACCGAGGTCAGCCCCGAGATGGGTACGATGGTGTTCGAGCGCTTCGTGTCCGAGGCGCGCGATGAACCGCCCGATATCGACGTCGATTTCGAACATGAACGCCGCGAAGAGGTGATCCAGCACATCTATGACCGCTATGGCCGCCACCGCGCAGGGCTATGCGCCACCGTGATCCATTATCGCGGCAAGCGTGCGATCCGCGAGGTCGGGCGCGCCATGGGCCTGACCGAAGACACGATCTCGGCCCTGTCCTCGCAGCTATGGGGGTTCTTCTCAGCCAAGGGACTTGAGGCCGAACGGATGCGCGAGATCGGCCTTGATCCCGAGGATCGCCGCCTAAAGCAGACTCTAATGCTGGTCTATGAGATCGACGGCTTCCCCCGGCATCTCTCGCAACATGTGGGTGGTTTCATCATCACCGAAGGACGCCTGGACGAGCTTGTCCCCATCGAAAACGCCACGATGGAGGACCGCACAGTCATCTGTTGGGACAAGGGCGATATCGACAGTCTGGGTATTCTGAAGGTCGATGTCCTCAGCCTTGGGATGCTGACCTGTATCCGTAAGGCATTCGATCTGATCACACAGCACCACCAGACCGGCTATACCCTTGCCACCCTGCCGCCCGAGGATCCCGAGGTCTACGATATGCTGTGCAAAGCGGACTCGGTGGGGGTGTTTCAGGTGGAATCACGTGCTCAGATGAACTTCCTGCCCCGGATGCGGCCCCGCACTTTCTATGATCTGGTGATCGAGGTCGCCATCATCCGCCCCGGCCCGATTCAGGGCGACATGGTCCACCCCTATATCCGCCGCCGGAACGGAGAAGAAGAGGTCAGCTTCCCCTCGGACGCATTGGGTGAGGTGTTGGGTAAAACACTGGGCGTGCCGCTGTTTCAGGAACAGGCGATGCAGATCGCCATCGTCGGCGCGGGCTTCACCCCGGAACAGGCGGACCGGCTGCGCCGATCGCTGGCCACGTTCAAAAAGCACGGCAATGTCAGCGAATTCCGCGCGCTTTTCCTGCGCGGGATGAAGCGCAACGGTTACGAACAGGATTTCGCCGAGCGGTGTTTTTCACAGATCGAGGGCTTCGGCTCTTACGGCTTCCCAGAAAGCCACGCGGCCAGTTTTGCGCTGTTGGTCTATGCCTCAGCCTGGATCAAATGCCACCATCCGGGCATCTTCGCCTGCGCACTGCTGAACTCGCAGCCAATGGGCTTTTATGCCCCTGCCCAGATCGTGCGGGATGCCCGCGAACACGGGGTGCAGGTGCGGCCGGTCTGCATCAATGCCAGCTTCTGGGACAATGTGATGGAACCCGACGGTCATGGTGGGCTGGCCCTGCGGCTGGGGTTCCGCCAGATCAAGGGCCTCAGCGAGGAGGACGCCAGTTGGCTGACCGCCGCGCGGGGCAACGGCTACACTCAGGTGGATGACGTCTGGCGCCGCGCAGGCTTGGGGCCATCGGTGATCGAACGTCTGGCCGAGGCCGATGCCTTCGCCGCCTGCGATCTGACCCGGCGCGAGGCTCTGTGGCAGGCCAAGGCGATTGCGACCGCGAAACCCCTGCCGCTGTTCTCACAGGATCTGGAAGGCGAGACGCTGGATGAACCCGCAGCCTACCTGCCGCAGATGACATTGGGCGAACAGGTGGTCGAGGATTACGTCGCCACCCGTCTCAGCCTGAAGGCGCATCCGGTGGCCCTGATCCGACATCTGCTGACGCCCGAGCCGCGCGACAAAACCACACCTGTTGCCTGACCTCCGCCCCGGATATGCCCCGGGCTAGAGTCGAAACCTGAGA
Source organism: Ruegeria sp. HKCCA5491 (assembly GCF_013034565.1). Classification (NCBI taxonomy): domain Bacteria; kingdom Pseudomonadati; phylum Pseudomonadota; class Alphaproteobacteria; order Rhodobacterales; family Roseobacteraceae; genus Ruegeria; species Ruegeria sp. HKCCA5491. Next base: position 86,119 of record NZ_WQGG01000006.1, on the reverse strand, counting down.
CCACCATGACCAGACCCACCTTGCCCCCGCGTTTTCCTGCGACACCGGACCAGATCAACGCGCAGGTCCACGCCTTCTATGCCCGCGTGCGCGAGGATGCCGTTCTGGGGCCGGTGTTCAACAAGCACGTCCATGACTGGCCCGCGCATGAGGACAAGATCGCCGCCTTCTGGCGCAACGCCATCCTGTTTGAGCGCAGCTATGACGGTAATCCGCAGCGGGTCCATATCGAGCGGCCTGACGTGCGCCCCGAGATGTTCGCCCACTGGCTGGACCTGTTTGAAGAGGTCGCCAGCCAGACCCTGCCGCCTGAAACCGCCACCCCATGGGTCGCGCTGGCGCGCAGGATCGGCGTAGGGATGAAGGCAGGCGTTCAGTCCGCACGCCAGCCAAAAGACGCACCGCCGATCTTGCGATAGCGCCCCAACCAAAAACCGATGTTAGCGGTAAAATTGAGGCTACCAGACTCGGCTAAATAGGGGTAAGCAACAGGCAACCCACCTGACATACTACCGAGACCTTCGGGATGACCACGCAAAACAACACCCTCAAGGGCCTTGGCTATGCTTTTGCAGGCTTTGCGGTCTTTGCCAGCCATGACGCCCTGATCAAGGTTCTGGGTGGCACCTACTCGGTGATGCAGATCATCTTTTTCGCCACGCTATTCTCGTTTGTACCAATGGCGGTGACGATTCTGACTGACCGGACCACCGGGAATTTCCTGCCGCATCACCCTTGGCTGGTTCTGTTGCGATCCGGCCTGATGGTTACGGCGATGACCTGCGCGTTTTACTCCTTTTCAGTCTTGCCACTGGCCGAGGTTTACTCGCTGCTGTTTTCCTTCCCGCTGATCGTCACAGTCCTGTCGATCCCCATTTTGGGAGAGGTCGTGCGCGCCCAGCGCTGGGCCGCCGTTGGCGTCGGTCTGATCGGCGTGCTGATCGTTTTGCGCCCCGGGGCGACGGACATCACACTTGGCCATCTTGCCGCCCTGACCGCTGCGTTCTGCAGTGCGTTTGCCTCCGTTCTGGTTCGCAAGATCGGGAACGAGGAACGCTCGGCGGTGCTGATCCTCTACCCTATGTTACTGGCCATCGTGGTGATGAGTGTGGCCCAACCCGCGGTCTACCTGCCGCCCTCGCTGCTGCATCTGGCGATGATGGCGCTGGTTGGTGTGTTTTCAGTGATCGCCCAGCACCTGATCATTCTGGCCTATCGCGCCGCGCCAGCCGGGGTCGTCGCGCCCAGCCAATACAGCCAGATCATCTGGGCCACGCTGTTCGGCATGGTCTTTTTTGGCGAGCGGCCCGATGGCTGGGTCGCGGTCGGAGCCAGCATCATTATCGCGTCAGGTGTGTTCGTCGTCTGGCGCGAGAGCCGGGCGAACACCTCGTCTGTCAACACACCGGTTCTACGGGTGCGGTCACCTCGTTCGGATACGGGGGCGACGCGGCCGGGGGCGTAACGCGATCCAATTATTTTTCCAAATATCGCAACCTGAAGTTTCCATTCGCGTCGGCTTCATCAAAACGACCGAGACCGCGAACCAGATCGCTCAGCTTGGTATAGCCATAACTGCGCGGATCAAAGTCCGGATAAATCTTACCCAGTTGCCGTTCCACAAAGGGCAAAGTCGCCCACCCATCGGGATCGTTTGTGGTATTGACCACATTTCGTATCAACTGAAACGCGTGATTTAGGCTCTGTTTTCCTTTTGCTTCACCATCTTTGATTGCGGGTACGCAAGGCGCGGTATCCCGCTTAATATTCTCGATATAGATGAACCGATTGCAGGCTGCGACCAGCGATTCCGGTGCCTTGCGCTCGCCTATCCCAAAGACGTCCAGCCCCTGTTCGCGAATGCGATTGGCGAGGCGGGTAAAATCACTGTCCGAGGACACCAGAACAAAACCACTGAACCGCTCGGAATGCAGGATATCCATCGCGTCGATGACTAATGCGATATCGCTGAAATTCTTGCCTATCGTATTGGCGAATTGCTGATGGGCAACAATTGCATATTTAGCAAGGGATTTGGCATCCCAGCCTTGCGGTGCGCCGTTCGAGAAATCACCGTAGATACGGCGCAAGCTGGCTTCACCCAATGTGGCAATTTCTTCAAAAATCTCTGCCGCATGTTTCGCAGGCACATTGTCTGCATCAATCAGAACCGCAAGGCGGTCAGCATTCCGTGTCGTCAATTCAATCCCTCAACCTGAGATGGTATTCTTGAAGATGAATGTAAGAACAAAAAAGGGCGGACAAAAGCCCGCCCTGTGAATTTATTTTTTCTATTTCAGTAGATTACGACCGATCTGATGCTTTCACCCTTATGCATCAGGTCGAACCCTTGGTTGATATCATCCAGACCCATCGTATGAGTGATCATCGGATCAATCTCGATCTTGCCTTCCATATACCAGTCGACGATCTTGGGCACGTCGGTCCGGCCCCGCGCGCCGCCGAAGGCCGTGCCGCGCCACGAGCGCCCGGTGACCAGTTGGAACGGACGGGTCGAGATTTCGGCCCCCGCTGGTGCCACGCCGATGATGATCGATTCACCCCAGCCCTTGTGCGCCGATTCCAGTGCGGCGCGCATCACGCCCACATTGCCGGTAGCATCAAAGGTGTAATCCGCGCCACCTTTGGTCAGATTGACCAGATAGGGCACCAAATCGCCTTCGACCTCGGCCGGATTCACGAAATCGGTCATGCCAAACTTGGTGGCCATTTCCACCTTGGCAGGGTTCAGATCAACGCCGACGATCTGATCGGCCCCGGCCAGACGAAGGCCCTGAATCACATTCAGACCGATACCGCCCAGACCGAACACGATGGCGCGGCTGCCGATTTCCACCTTGGCGGTGTTGATGACGGCTCCGATCCCGGTGGTCACGCCGCAGCCGATATAGCAGATCTTGTCGAACGGCGCGTCCGGGCGCACCTTGGCCAGCGCGATTTCCGGCAGAACCGTGTGGTTCGAGAAGGTTGAGCAGCCCATGTAGTGTAGGATCGGATCACCATCCAATGTTGAAAAGCGCGAGGTCCCATCGGGCATCAGGCCCTGGCCTTGTGTTTCACGGATCGCCTGACACAGGTTGGTCTTGGGATGCAGACAGTATTCACACTCACGACATTCAGGGGTGTAAAGCGGGATCACATGATCGCCCGGCTTCAGGCTGGTCACGCCCGGGCCGACCTCGACCACAACGCCCGCACCTTCATGGCCCAGAATCGCGGGGAACAACCCCTCGGGGTCGGCGCCTGACAGGGTGAATTCATCCGTGTGGCAGATACCGGTGGCCTTGATCTCGACCAGAACCTCGCCCGCTTTGGGGCCTTCAAGGTTTACATCCATCACTTCCAAAGGTTTGCCCGCCTGAACGGCGACGGCGGCACGGGTACGCATTGTGCTTGTCTCCCTGTCTTATATGCCTCGACCCTGCGTCAATTGCAGGGTGTTTTCAACTGTGCTTTCGTGACAGATTGGCTAATTGTTTGATATTGCAGTAACGACGTTGTCACGAGGAGAAACGCCAATGCACCGATTTTTACCCGCGCTGGTCCTGTTGGCAGCCTGTGCAGAGACCCCCGCGACCGAAACAGCGGCGACTCAGCCCGAAGCTTCTCCGGTTGATCTGGCCTTTTGTCAGGGCGAGACATTCGCCGATTCCGTCGGCCAACCGGTCTCGACCATTCAGGCGCAATTGCCTGAACGGTCGCGCATCCTGGGGCCCGATGGGATTGCCACGCAGGATTACCGCATTGACCGGCTGAACGTGTATGTCGATGGCGCAGGGATCATTCAACGTCTGACCTGCGGGTAAGCGTGGACTCGGGGCGTGATTCTCGGATAAGAACAAAGTGGGAACATTTTGATGTCTGCCGATGCCCAAACGCCGAATACTTTCACTCTGGTTCCCCCGCCTGGGGGCTGAACGGCTGGTCCGCGCCGCGCTGGGGCTGCAGGATGGGCCTTTGGCTGTGGTGGCCGAACAGTCGAACATGCAGGTTGTCACCTCGCTGAATGATCAGGCGCAGGCCGCCGGGTTGCGTGTCGGTCAGCCTGTGCGCGATGCCCACGCCATGTGCGCCGCCCTGATCACCCGCCCCCGCAACGTCCCGGCCGAGGCGGCGTTCCTGACCGCGCTGCGCCGTTGGGTGGGCAAGTTCAGCCCGTGGGTGGCCGAAGAAGCACCGGATGGGTTGATCGTTGACCTGTCGGGCTGCGCGCATCTGTTCGGTGGGGAAGAGGCGCTGCTGAACGTGATTGAGACCGACTGCGCTGATATGGGTCTCAGCGTGCAGATGGGCATCGCCGATACGCTGGGCGCAGCTTGGGCGCTGGCGCGTTATGCCGGGCAAGAGGCTACATCGGACCGCAACGGCGACGCCATCAGCCAAGAGGCGCGCGCCACCCGCGCCCGCGCCACCAAGCGGCGGCACTGGACCAAGGGCGGGGCCGCGCCGCAGGTGATGGCATTGGGTGGAGGCGCGCGGATTGCAGCACCGGGGCAATCTTATGGCGCGCTCAGCCCCTTGCCCATCGCGGCGCTGCGGCTTGAGGATCAGGTGGTGGCGCAGTTGAACCGTCTGGGCCTGCGCCGGATCGGCGACCTGCTGGGGCAACCGCGTGCCTCACTGGCCCGACGGTTCGGGCGCGGGCTGGTGCTGCGGCTGGATCAGGCGATGGGCAGCGCGCCCGAGCCGGTCTCACCCGCCCGCCCGCCGCATCACTTTGCGGTGCGGATGACTCTGCCCAACCCGATTGGCCTGACCGAGGATGTGATGGCCGCCATCGACCGGGTTCTGCCCATCCTTTGCTCCAAGCTGGAGGAGAAAGCCCGCGGGGTACGAACATTACGGCTTGAGGCACATCGTGCCGATCAGGCAGCCGAGGTTATCGAGGTCGGTCTGGCCCGCCCGAGCTATGACAAACATCGCATTCGCCCTTTATTAGAGATGAAAATTGATAAGATTGACGCGGGTTATGGCATCGACATGCTGCGGCTTGAAGCGGTGCAGACCGAACCGATCCACGCGCGCACCATGACCGGCCATGCCGAAGCACGCCGCGCCGTGCGCGAGCGGTTAGCGGGCAACACCGCCGTCGAGGACCTGATCGGTAAACTGGGCGCACGGGTCGGGTTGGAGGCGATCACACGACGGCACCCTGCGGCCTCGCACATCCCCGAGAAGACCGCGCAGGTGCTGGCTGCCGCATGGTCGGAACCTGCGCGCGACTGGCCCGCGCCGCCGCGCCCGCGCCCCTTGCAGATGTGGCAACCCGAACCGGTGATGGCCCCAGACACTCCGGACGTGCCCAGCACCTTTCGCTGGCGTGGGCGCGACTGGCAGTTGGCACAAGCGACCGGCCCGGAACGGATCGCGTCGGAATGGTGGCTGGACGACCCCAACTGGCGCAGCGGCGTGCGCGATTACTGGGTGGTGGTGACCGAACAAGGGGAACGGCTCTGGCTGTTCTACGGACATGGCGGCACCATGTCAGCGGGTTGGTTTTGCCACGGTCAGTTTTGTTAGAGTCTATTTTCCGCGATAGACAAGAATATCAGGCAGATAGTCGATCAATCGGATCACCCAGGAAAACGGAGCAGGGAAATCAGTACGGAACCGACGCCGCGACATCGCCTTGACCACGCGATTCGCGGCATCCTCGGGCGTCATCAGCATCGGCATCTTGAAACTGTTCTTCTCGGTCAGGCGGGTTTTGATGAAGCCCGGATTGACGATCCGCACGGTCACGCCAGTTCCAGCCAGATCGTGTCGCATGGTTTCCGCCAATGAAATCAACGCCGCCTTGCTTGCCCCATACCCGATAGCGGCTGGCAGACCATGATACCCCGCCAGGGACCCGATCAAGGTAATTTCACCGCGACCGGCTTGAACAAATCCCGGAACTGTTTCCCCTAACACGCGAATGGCACCCAGATAGTTGACATCGCTCATGGCCAGGGCCGCTTCGGTGTTCCAGTCAGCACTACGCATCGGATCATAAGCGCCCGCATTATAGACCAGCCCATCAACAGGCCCGGCCTTGGCTACTGCGTCACGAACTGAGTCTAAATCGGTCACATCCATCGGTATGGACCGAGCATTGGGAAGCGTTGCGCAGATTTCGTTCAGACGATCGGCATTGCGCGCGGACAGGATCAGGTGCGCCCCCTGATGGTTAAGCGCGTCGGCCAGAGCGCGCCCCAAGCCCTCGCTTGCGCCGATAATCCAATAGGTTTTTCCTTCAAAGCTGCTCATGCGACGACCGTTTCGTTTCGTGTGATGCTTTTACGGCCACGCCAAGGCAATGGATCACGCGCCGGGACCGGAAACAGGCCTAAATGCCTAAAGATCTGGCAATATTCATTGCTGAAATTCTCATAACCCGATTGATCCACCCCGGCCCTTTCTGCGTATCTTATTGTAAAATGTCACATAACGAGGCTTGAATGTTCGACGAATCCCGGGGCGTCCGGAAAAAAATCGCAGTAATTGGCGCAGGAATCTCAGGTCTCTCCGCAGCTTACTACCTTTCAGAAAATAACGACGTGACCGTCTTTGAGGCCGAACCCAGACTGGGTGGCCACGCCAGAACGGTAATGGCGGGCAAGAATGGCGATCAGCCGGTGGATACCGGTTTCATCGTCTTCAACTATGTGACCTACCCCTATCTGACAAAACTGTTCGATGAGCTGAATGTCCCCGTCATCAAATCGGAAATGAGTTTTGGCGCGACAATCGACAATGGCCGCATCGAATACGGCCTGAACAATCTGCGTACATTGACAGCCCAGAAACGCAATCTGGCGCGTCCGGCATATTACAAGATGATCGCGGACATCCTGCGGTTCGGCAAAGAGGCCCCTATTGCGGCGCAGGATGATGACACCACCATCGGTGAATTGGTCGACCAACTGCGTCTTGGTCACTGGTTCCGCCATAATTACCTGATGCCGATGTGTGGTGCGATCTGGTCAACCCCGGTCGAGTTCGTGGATCAATTCCCGGCTCGATCTCTGGTTCAGTTTTTCCGCAACCACGCGCTTTTGGCCAGCGGACGCGCCAAACAGCATCAGTGGTACACGGTCAAAGGCGGCAGTATCGAATATGTCCGCCGCATCGACGCCGCCCTGCGCGGGCGCGGCTGCGACATCCGTCTGGCCGCCCCTGTCGATCACGTGCAGCGCGACGAGGCCGGTGTCACGGTTCACAGCCAAGGACATATCGACCAGTTCGATGAAATCATTCTGGCCACCCACTCCGATCAATCTCTGGCCATCCTCGGCGATAGTGCGACACCTGACGAAAGGGACGCTCTGGGCGCGATCCGGTATCAGCCGAACACCGCGATCCTGCATTGCGACCCCCGCCAGATGCCCCGGAGACGCGCGTGCTGGTCCAGTTGGACCTATCGCTCGCAAGCTGGAAACGTGGGCGTGACCTATTGGATGAACCGTTTGCAGAACATCCCCGACAGCGATCCATTGTTTGTATCGCTGAACGCGGGTTCAGACATTCCTGCGGATAAAATTTATGACCAGGTCGAGTTCGCCCACCCGGTATTCGACAAGGCCGCCCTAAAGGCACAAGGGCAAATCCGCGAGATGCAGGGACAGAACCGAACCTGGTTTGCCGGTGCTTACAACCGGCACGGTTTTCACGAAGACGGGATCGCCAGCGCGATGCATGTCGTCGGGCTTTTGAACGGCGCCCCGCAAACCCTCGGAGCGGAAAATGGCATTCTTGCAAAAGATCCGGCCATCCCTGTCTCAGCGGATCTGTGATACCTGCTGCGCTGCACTGGTATCCCTTACGGTACTGATACCGGGGGGGCTGGCGGCCTCTCCGATCTCGCAAAACCTGTCCAACCCGCAGCAGGTCGGCAGCGCGACCTTTCGGTTTCTGGGCATACCGGTTTATGACGCGCAGCTTTTCACTCCGAACGGCGCGGCGTTCAGTTGGGACGCCGATTTTGGCCTCAAGCTGACCTACCGGAAGACCCTCAAGCAAAAGGCTCTGGTCGAGTCTACGTTGGAAGAGATGGCGCGGCAAGGGAATCCAGCACCGTCGCAAAGCGCGCTTGAGGGTTGCTTTAAGGCGGTCGGCAAGGGCGATAGCTATATCGCGATATCAGAAGGCCCCAACAAGGTCGAGTTTTGGCGCAACGGACAAAAGACCTGCACGCTGTCCTATCCCGGCGCAAAACGGGCCTTCATGTCCATTTTCCTCGGCGCAGACACACGGAGCGCCAGCTTTACCCGTCAGTTGAAGGGGCAGTGATGCTGTACCCGCGCGTCAGTCTCTATGCGCTGATGCTCGCTGCGGCGGGTATTCCGCTCTATATTCACTTGCCACGTTTTGCTGCCGTCAATCTTGGTATTGGGCTGGGGGTCATCGGAACCGTGCTTTTGGTGATCCGTCTGGTGGACCTGATCCAAGATCCGTTGATCGGCTGGGCCATAGATCGCTGGCCAAGGGCGCAGGCACTGTTCGCGACACTGGCCGCACTTGGCCTCGCCGTTGGGTTTCCACTACTGTTTTCGTTGCCCGATGGGGCAAAACTGTCCGTGTTAGTGTCTACTCTGATACTTCTCTTTTCCGCCTACAGCCTTGGGACAATCCTGCTCTACGGCCGCAGCGCCACGCTGGCGAAACACCCCGAGGCCAAAGAGCTTATGACCCTTGCGGCTTTTCGCGAAGGCGGGCAATTGGCCGGAGTCGTTCTTGCCGCAAGCGCACCCGCCCTGTTTGTGGCCTTTGGCGCGGGCGCTCAGGGCTATCCTGCCTTTGGACTGTTTCTGGGCGTTCTGGCCATCGTCACGCTGATCTTGACCTTTCCTATCTGGCAGCGCACCCCGATCACCGGTCAGGGATTGTCTGTTGCTGGGTTAGGCCAGTCTGGGGCGCTGCGTCTGCTGGCGCTGGCGCTGATCAACAGTTTGCCTGTTGCGATAACATCGACCCTGTTTCTGTTTTTTGTGGAAGACCGTCTGCAACTGCGCGGAATGGCCGGTCCTCTGCTGATCCTGTTCTTCCTCAGCGCCGGGGCGAGCGTTCCTTTGTGGGCACGCCTTAGCAATCGAATTGGGTCGAAACAGACTCTGATGATCGCGATGCCGCTGGCGATTGCTGGGTTTATCGGCGCAGCTACATTATCCGCCGGAAACCTGACCGGGTTCGCCCTGATCTGTCTGGCTTCAGGTGCGGCGTTGGGTGCGGACATGGTCGTGCTGCCCGCAATGTTTTCGGTCGCCCTGACCCGTGCCGGTCTGAACGCGTCGGCTGCGTTTGGTATCTGGTCCTTCGCAGGCAAGCTGGGCCTTGCTCTCGCGGCCTTCTTCACTCTGCCGTTGCTGGAACGCAGCGGCTTTACACCGGGACAAACCAATTCGGCGGCGGCGTTGCAGACGCTTAACCTCGCCTATGCCGTTTTGCCCTGCATCCTGAAACTCGGCGCGTTCGGAATGGTCCTGACGCTGCCAACTGAGGTATCAGCCAAATGAACCTTGTCGTAACCCTTCTACTCGCCATCCTCGCCATTCTTGTCGCCAGAGGCCGCCTTCTGAGTTTTCGCGCGCAATCGCCTGCGGACTATGCCGGGACAGGACCCGCATTCAAAATGAAAGAGGCGCTGAACGGTGAAATCCTGTCCGAGGGGCTGATCTATGGACCCAACGGCAAGATGTCGAACAGCTTTGTCGCCCGCATGGTCGGGGAATGGGACGGAAATACCGGAACGCTGGCCGAGTACTTTACCTATTCCAACGGCAAAGAAATGACCCGCAAATGGTATCTGACACTGGGCACCGGGAATACCTTTACCGCAACAGCGGACGACATCGTGGGTGAAGGGAAAGGTACGATTTCGGGGGCGACCGTCAAACTGACCTATCGCATCATCCTGCCCGAAGACGCCGGAGGGCATACGCTGGATGTTACCGACTGGATGTACCTGACCGAAAACGGGGTGATCATGAACAGGTCCGAGATGCGCAAATTCGGCATCAAGGTCGCTGAACTGGTTGCCACGATGCGTCCTGCACTGGAAACCAAGGCTGCCCATCTGAACGGCGCGAATGGCTATTACAGCACAACAGAAACGAGGACGGTTCAATGAACTGGCGGCGTTTTCTGATCTGGGCGATTGCGATTGTCGGTGTGACCGTTCTGGCATCCTGCTCGGCCAAACCGCGCGTGCCCAAAACCTTCTTGTCTGACCGCCAGTTGAACCTTGAAGAGTTCTTTGAAGGCAAGACCGTCGCCTATGGTCAGTTTCAGGACATTCTGGGCAACGTCCCGCGCCGGTTCGCCGTCGAAATCGAAGGCACATGGGACGGCGAAACCCTGACGCTGGTTGAGGATTTCGTCTATGATGATGGTGCCAAGGAACAGCGGATCTGGACGCTGACCAAAACGGGTGAGGACACCTGGACCGGTACCGCGCCCGGCGTTCTTGGAACCGCCAGCGGAGTAGAGCGCGGAGACACGTTCAACTGGAAATACAAGATCGACCTGCCCGTCAAGGACGGCACGATGCGGGTCAATTTCGATGACTGGATGTGGCTGCTGTCAGACGATCGCCTGCTGAACCGCGCCTATGTCTCGCGGTACGGTGTCCGGTTGGGCGAAGTCATTCTATTTTTCGAAAAGAAGTAGAAAGCTGAAACAAGAAAGGGCGGGTCAGACGACCCGCCCTTGAACCTTGATGGTTCAGGTCAACTTAGAAGTTGAACTGAGCACCGAAGTCAGCACGGATGCGACCATCGTCGTCACCGTCCTTGATCTCGCCGACTGCGCCGCGCAGCGATGCACCGCCGCCCAGGTCGTAGATGGCGCCAACACCGATGTTGCGGGTGTCGTCGTCAGCCGAACCGTCGCCGTAAACCAGCTGCAGGGTAGTTGCTGCGCCCAGGTCGTAAGAAACCGAGAAACCGTAGGCGGTGCCGTTTTCCGCGTCGTCGATGACGTCATCGTCTGCAACGAACAGGGTGCCGTAGAAGTCGCCCAGTTCAGCGCCCAGCGTGAAGACGGTCAGGCTTTGGTCTTCGCCGTCAACCAGATCCGTTTGACCATAGGCCAGCGATGCAGTGATGTTGTTGAAGACGTAGCTTGCGAAGATGTCCCAACGGTCCGCGTCTTGGGGTTGACCCGCCAAAGCCAGGGTACGCTGGTCATACGAAGCACCGAACGACAGGTCGCCAACTGCGTACTGGAAGAACACGCCGTTTGCGCCCGAACCGGTCGAGCTGTACTCGAGGAACGAGTAGTTGACGCCCGAGTACTGACCCAGGAACTGTTCCAGGCCCGGCTCGGTACCGAAGTAGTCACCCAGGTTGTCGAACGAACCCGAAACGTTGCCGGCGTCAACGCGCAGACCGCTGTAGATGACCGAGAAACGTGCGCCGTTCAGACCAGCTTCGTTTTGCTCGCCATTGCCCGAGTCGTCGTCAGCTTGCAGACGAACACGGCCCTGGAATTCAACGCCGCTGTCGGTTTCGACGTTTGCGTCGATGTTCAGACGGAAGCGCGAGACCAGGATGGTGTTGTCGGTGTCGACGTCTTCAGCCACGGCGTCCGGGTCAGCTACGCCGCCGGATCCGCGAACAACGTCGCCGCTTGCTGTGGTGGTGAAGTTCGCAACCGTGCCGGTGCGGTCTTCTTGGTAGCCAACACCAAAACGGCCGTAACCGCTGAACCGAATTTCAGCCGCGGCAACGCTTGCGGTCGCAAGCAGCGCGGTCGATGCAAAGAGTACTTTTTTCATGGTTTATCCATAAGTTTTGAGAGGAGTGTAGCCACAAAATTGCGGCTGGCCGCGTCTTCAAAGAAAATCCCTACGTGCACAATGGGTCCGCAGCATTTCAAATTGAGAGCGCGGAATTCTGTTGCATGTTTGCACAACATTTTTTTCGAAACACAAAACCATTTTGCGTGTGTTTACAGGCGGTTCAGGGTTGTCACCGGAATCGTTACAAAAATTTGAACACAAAAATACAAAACCACCCCTTTAAATCTGGGCAAGTGTACCGTCGGCTGAAATTGTAAGTTCTTCAAGCATTTGAAATTTTTACCTAATTCGAACAGTCCAGCAAGAGAATCCTGCTCGAAAAGGCATTGGTGAAGGGCCTGAATCGGCGCAAGTTGCACGCCCGGCTGTGCAATCAGCCCACCTGTGGGATCCTTCAATTGCTTGTATAGAAGAACGAGAGTTTTCGGCTTGCCCCACCCGGCGGCGGCGGGAAGGGCGAGGCCGCCCGCACCTGCGCTCTGGCTGCGCGGTCCACTTCGGGCGATCCGGAGCTGTCCACGACATCAACCCAAGCCAGCGATCCATCCGGGTTGATCTGGAAAAACACCTGCGCAAAGCCGCGCGCAGACACAAACACCACCGGCGCGCGATTTAGATGTACCAGCACCCGGCCCGCGTAATTGGTCGTGTTCGAGTTCCCCGGTCCGCGCCCGCCAGAGCGACTGCCGGTATTGCCCGAGGTGAATGCGTCAATCCCCCTGCGCCGGTAAGTGGTCAGTGGCGACTCTACCTCCTGCGACGGAAATCTAAGCGCGCTGAAATCCCGCGCACCGCCTTGAACCCCCTGTCTTTGCGGAGCGGGTGTGCGCTCTGGTCGCTGCGGGCGTATCGAAGACGTCACCGCAAGGTCTGAGGTTTCGCCGGTGTCGTCCGGGGATTCAGCAGACGTCGGCAGATCGGGCTCAACGGCTTCGTTTTCCAGCGGCACCACTGGGGCAGGCGACACTTCGAGGACAGGCGCGACTTCGGGTGATGGAAGTGCGGCAAGCTGTTGCGGCTCTGGCTCCACGGGTTCAACCTGTGTTGCAACCACGTCAGGCGCACCTTCGGGCGTTTCAACAACCTCGGACGGCTCAACCGGTGGCGTCTCGTCCACCTCCTGACTGGCGGCGTCGTCACCTTCTGACGTATTCTCGGTCTCAGCTACATCCGGTTCAACAGGCTCGGTCGCAATCGGTTGTACGACCTCTGCATCCCCTAAATCCGGCGAGGGTGTCACCTGCGGGTTGTCAGACGCAACAAGCGCCTCGCTGACGGGCACCTCGGGCGGTTCTTCCGGCGCTTCGACCGGCGGTTCAGGCGCTTCGGGCGGTTCTGGCTCAACTGGTTCGGCAATCACTTCGGCAAGGTCTTCGAACGTGTTGCCCAGCGCCACGGAGTCCGCCGGGCTTTCATTAGTTGGTTGTTCCGACAGGCTTGGGGCCGTGAACGTCAGGCCCATCACGTGAATAAACAGCGATACAAGAATGGCCACAGCCGCTATGACGACCGACCCCCGGATCATTCCAGCGCCTTCTCGGTGACAACATAAACCGATGTCGCGCCCAGCCTGCGCAATTCGCCCGTAACCTCGATCAGTCGGGGGGCGGGCGCTGCGCGATCGGGAACGATCCGGACCGCGCCGGGTTCGCGACCCTCCATATAGGCTTGAGCGTCGGTCGTCTGGCCTCGAAAACTGATGCGGCCATCCTCATGCAGGATCAGGGCATCGGGCGGTTCGCGACCTTCAAGATCCGATGTGTCGACAAGATCCAGATCAGGATCCAACGGAGGCGCCACGGTTCCCGTGATCAGGAAAAAGATCAGCATCAGGAAAACGACGTTGATCAGCGCGATGGTGGAATCGCGTTTGCGGTGGGGACGCATCGACCGGATCATTCCAACACCAATACGTTGAGCTCGTCACGCCCACGCAGCCGGACCAACAGATCAACCAGACGCTGCGACGTCGTATCGGGATCGAGGCTGACAAGAACTTGCCCGGTTTCAAGCTGATTACCCAGCTCATCCAGCGTGATCGGCGCACCGTTCAGATCAAGCCGCTCGGTTCCAAGCTGCACAAAATGCCGCTCTGCCGGGGTTTCTGAGGCCGCGCCTCCACCTGTCGCATTGCTCAGCTCGATCTCGCCGTACTTGGCGAATGTTGATGACAGCATGAAAAACAGAAGCAACAGAAAGATAACGTCGATGAGCGGGGTCATCGACAATCTTCGCCTGACGAACGGTGCAGGGTTACGCATGCTCGGGCGCGACGGCTGTCGCAGAGGTATCAACCGGGCCGGGAATACCCTGACCCGGCACCAGCACCGTGCGCAGCGCCTTGTCCGCGAAAACCCGTTCACGCGCCGTACGGCTTTCGAACCAGGACAGAACCATCGAGGTCGGCATGGCAACAGCGAGACCAACGGCCGTCGTGATCAGCGCAACCCAGATACCACCAGCCAGTAAGGACGGATCAACCGTTGAGCCTGCGGACTGAAGGCTGCGGAAGGCTTCGATCATGCCAAGCACAGTGCCGAACAGACCCAGCAAAGGCGCAAGCTGGGCCACGGTGTCCAACAGCCGGAACCCTCGCTCCAAACCTGCCAGCGCCAGCCCCGCCTCTGCGTCCAGCCGTTGATCCAGCCCCGGCGTGTCCGGCGCGTCCATAGCAACCCCGACAAGCGGAGCAAGATAGCTGCGGCTCTCGGCCAATCGCGCACGCGCACGCCGGACATCACCGTCATCCCATGCCGCAAGCGCCTGAGACAGAACACGGTGCCGCCCAACGCCCGACACAGCAAACTGCCAGAGTTTGTAGAGCGTCACTGCAAGTGTCACCACGGACATTGCGATGAGAATTCCAACAACCGGCCCGCCAAGGGCCAGAATTTCGCGCAATGCATCCAGCGGGCTCATCCAAGTAACTCCACTTCTGTCCGGCTGTTCAGTTTCAGCGTGTCATCGCATAATTGACTGTCCGCGCCTGCAACAACGCAGGTGTTTGCACCGTTAATCAACGCCCGACCCACCCCCGCGCATGTCATGCCCGGCAAATCGAACTGACGCACGCGCGGCCGACCAGCGGGCAGATCGCGAAAGTTGAACAGCGACAGGCTGACCACGCTGCCCGAAGCATCGAAAATCACCGTTTCGAAACTTGCGGCGTCAATTTCGGAACCGGTCTTGTTGTCAATCAGGAACGTCAATCGGCAGGCCCCTTCGACATCCTGAAGGGTGTTCAGTTCCAGCAACAGCCCGGTCTGGTCCGCGCCCTCGGACTGCGCTGCTGCTGCAAGTGGTAGTGAAACGAATATCGCGGCAAGCACCACACGGCGAAACTTCATTTGCGCGCTCCCAATTGTTCGACGCAGTCATCAGCAACCGGCATGTCTGACGGGCGCTGTAACCGTCATATCCAAGACAGTTAGGGCACGAAAGGGTCACCGACACCATTGTGACCCCACGAGATTACGCGTGCTCGGATTTCCGCCGTTGATAGACAGCCATAGAAGCCGCACCAATGAGAGGCCCGGAATTGGGCCGATGTCTACCCGTCATGCTCGGGAGGCGCCTCTGGTGCTTGGTAATTGACCATGGCGCAGGCGATCAGCCATTCCATCGCGTTGGCCTTGATATCGTGCTCGGACGAGATCGCGATTGTTCGGCTTTCGAAAATCTGGGCATATTTCGGCCAGGCCAGTTGATCGGCCGGGTAAATTGATCCGTCAGTCTTTTGCTGTTCCCATTTGTGCATGACACCGCCAGCGACACCAAAGCTGATCTGGCCGGGAATGGGCGGTTTGCCCCTCCCGTCAATCAACAACGGATCAGCGTAATCCCGACGACCCAGGCCCTGCACAAAGCTTACATTTGAGGGATTGCACCCCAATCCGAACCACATCCCTTCGACCACCGCCGCCTGCATTTCAGGCGGAAGCTCACCATTGGCCGCAAAGTACAGGGCGAAATGCGCCGCCCGCCAATTCGACCCCGGCCCAAACCGAAGCCAACCCGGACCCCACGGATAGGTCGCGGTGCTGTGCAATCCAAAATCACGCCCCATCCGCTCGGCCCGTTTGACGCGGTACCTAATCCAGCCTTTGATCGACTTGACGATCTCGGGGTTTGTTGGCCTGCCTTCCTGTCCCGCCTGAAGATAATCATAATACGAGAACTGGAAGATTTCCCGTTGAATGCCTTCGGCGGGATCATCAGATAAGGGCTCGAACGGGTTGTTATCCTCGAAAACCTTCAAGGCCGTCGCGTCGCCGCTGGCGCGGTAGATACTTGCGGCAGCCGCGACACGGGATCGCGACACGACGCTCACCCATTTTTCCGGTTTTGGCTCGGTCCCGTCTTCGTTCAGTGGGGCGGGTGCATAAGGATTTTTTGACAGAAACTCCTGCTCGGCCCAATACCAGGCGCGGACCGCCTCATCTATGAGACTATCGCCCAGGGTGATGTCACCGCACACGTGCTTGATAACGTGGCCCAGTTTCGCCGTACTAAAGGCAAACCAGTACGAGGCCCAGTCTTCCGGCCCATAGCTGTACGCAATCTGAACAGGGTTCCATGAAACCGAGCCGAATATCCCCGAATTCGAGTATTCAACGCCTCCGCCTATGCCGCCATCCTCGCGCTGGGTTCTGCGCCACAGGGAAATGCCCCACAATGCCTCGTGTATAAGATCGGGCAGAACTGTCTGTCCGTCCCCGCGATCGTCGCTGTTCTTACGGGCGCGCACAGATTCATCGGAAAATGATTTGCCGCTTTCGGGAATATTCAGGTCCAGCGTCCGGGCATAGTCGAACGCCTCGACGATATGCGCCATGTGATAGACGACATCGGTGTGCTGAATACGGCGATCCCAATCCCCTGCGTCGTGCCATCCGCCCCAGGCATTTGGGTTGAGGTCCTCGGACCATGCAGCGGTGGATCCAGAAAGACCCGCGTTTCCGATTGGTTGCTCGCGCAGGATCTTGAAAACGCTCGACCCGTCATAGCCCTCGGATGTTCGCCCAAGCTGTACGTCGGTTTGCCACACCACCAGCCCGTCTTCGGGGTGGCCATTGCGAGGTCGGGTTCTGCCTTCGCCATATGGCTCGGCAATTTCGCACCCCGATCTTTGATGATAATACCAGCGCGCGGCCAACCTTAGCGCATCGGCATAAGGGGTATCGGATACCTTGAATGGAAAGGATTCCCCTAATCCATCGACGTGCAGGTGATAGTCGCCATTCCTGTCCAAATCCGAAAAATCAGCCTGATAGATATCACAGCCATTGAAGTTCTCTTCATTCCAGTGCGGTTCGGTCGCGGGTTTGACAAGCTCCAGCGTGCCGGTGCGCACAACCGTACGGTCCACCTCATCAATCAAGCGCCAGCCGGTTTGTTCGGTCAGAATGACATCGGTGTTGCCGGGCATTCCGTTCTGATCATGCCCCCACCACTCGCCGACATAGGCTTTTTTTGGGCCCTTCACCGGATAGCCTGCCTGACAGACGTGCACGGCTTCGCTGAAGGCTGTGACGGGCTTGTGCCCTTGGATGGTCGCGACAGTGGGTCCTTTGAAGGAAAGCTCTGCCCCTTGCGGAATTGGTTGGTCCAACACGAAAGTCAGAATGTGACGCTTGGTGCTGTCCCATCGGCGGACGTCCAGTGCCTCGGTCCGGATCGGGGTAGACTTGCGATACAACGCGACAACGGTGACGGGTTGTCCATTGACGGTAACGCTCCAACCTTCCGGCTGGTCTGCAAGCGCGTGCTTCTGATGCGGCTCTGATCCGGTGCGGAAACCAGACAGCCTGCTATCGCGCACCACTTTGGGCCACGCCGTGAAAAGCTGCGGCTGGGTCACGTTTGCATCGCCCGAGAAATACCCGTCCAGCCCGTTGAGCCGACCGACCGAACCAAATGAGACATAGGGGTCAGGAACCCATTCGCGATTGTCTTCGGGTTTGACCGCCACTGGATCGGATCTTTCGAACAGCGTGTCGATGACCGTGATCTGAACGGTGTCATCACCCACGAAACTCAATTGGGTTTCGGTCTGATTGTCCGCGCGCAATGAAGAAACCAGCGCGATCGCAATCGGGGCGGACACTGCCAGAGCAGTACCCTGGAGCAATATGGCACGTCGCGAGAACATCATGAGCCGCATTCTCTCCCGGGATCAAACAAAGCGAGCGTACCTCATTTCGCCGTCCGATCCAAACTCTGCAGGAAACGCCAGATCAGGCGGGGGCGCAGCAGGCTGTCGGGGTACAAAACAGCACCGCAGGCGCCTTCGAACAGAGCCGCCGATTTGCGCCCGTACTGGTACTGATTTCGCACGCCCGACCAGAAGATATCAATTTGCCGCGCACGCAGAAGCGACCGCAACCGCGACCCGAACCGTTCTTTCATCAAAGGATTCACCGCAATTTTTTCGATACACGGTACACGCCGCGCAAAGGCCGGGCCGCGCGCCCCGAAATTGGCGCCACTGGCGACTTGGCGATAGTTCAGCAATGCAGGCCCCTGCACGACGGCGAATTCACCCAAAAGGGCCAGGCGGCACCAGAATTCCCAGTCTTCGCCATTGACCAAAGACTCGTCGTACCCACCGCAGCGTTGGGCGCTTTCGGTTCGGACGGCTAGTGCCCCCCCATTGACCACAAAGTTCTTTCGCAACAACGCGGCCAACTGATCCTGATCAGGCACAAGGTGGCGGTTGTCGGCCCCGCGCATAGGGTGCCCGTCCACGTCGATCCTCTGCACCCCTGCTACGGCGGCAATGGCGTCGGAGTTTTTCAAAGCTTCGTAAAACGTGCCCAACGCCTGCGCATGCAGCAGGTCATCAGCGTCCAGAAACAGAACAAACTTTCCTTTGGCCCGGCTCAAGCCAAGGTTTCGGGCCGCGCTGACACCTTTGGCCGGGCCGTCCACGGCGTGAAACCTGTCGTCCGATTGGGCAAAACGATCCGCAATCTGTCGGGTGTTGTCCGTTGAGCCATCGTCGACGCAGATCGCCTCAAAATCAGCAAGGGTCTGGTCCTGCACACTCTGAAGCGTTTCTTCCAGAAACCGCTCCATATTGCGGGCCGGAATGACAATCGAAAAGACCGGTTCGTCAGAGGTATGCGCCACAATCACCCCTCCTTCACGCGGTCGACTTTGACGGCCGCGCTGCTGTATTCGGCAAAGTCAAAGCGCAGCAGCCCCGCAACCATGCCCGCCCCCCTGAGGATTTCGAGCCACCCCCTGTAAAACCTGGCCCGAGAGCCGAAGCCGAGGCACAAACAGGTCAGCGCACCCCAGCCCATGGCCGCAACGCTTTTCAGGGCGCGCGTCGCGATACCCCGCCGCCGGATCAGGGCGATGCGACTTAACGTGTTGCCCATTCGGAACCACCGTCGGCCAAGCCAGCGCATTGTCATGCGGTTTTCAGGCACGTCATCCCATACCAACGCATCTGCTGCGGCCCGGATCGTTCCACCGCCGTCCCGCAGCCGAGAAAAGAACTCTTCGTCTTCGCCCCCGGTGATATTGAATCGCGGATCGAACCGCAGGCCACGTTCCCGAATGATTGCCGCATCCGCCATCGCGTTATTCGTCGCCGCAGCCGGCAATGCAGCCCCCTGCACATAAGGTCCCATGCGAAAAAGATTAAGCGCCTCGATCCAGTCCGGTGGTGGTTGCCGGTACCGGGGATCTACGGTCCCTTGCACAGCTACGGTGTCCGGCAGAACCATCGTTTGCAGCATCTGCGCCAGCCAGTCCTCGGACGCTTCTTCATCATCGTCCAGAAAGGCGATGTAATCTGCGTCAGCCGGGGCTTCGTTCAGTGTCCGGTTCCGTGCAGACACGATTCCGCGTTCGTATTCAATGGTGTAGATGACCGGCCAATGGCTGAGTTTTCCGATATCGCCCAGTGCCTCGGTCGCTGGCGCGTCAGGCGCGTTATCGGCGATCACCAAGGTCACACGAATTCCGGGGGCTTCTAGTACTTGCCGGTTCAGGCTTTCGACCAAATTCCGCAGTCCTTCAGGCCGCAAGTAGGTTGCAATGCAAATGGCGATATGCGGCGCGGCTTTATGTGATTGTTCACCCATCATCGGCGAAGCAAGATTCCGCTCTTGCAGTTCCGGTTTCTTGCACCGGTCCTGTCTGGGTTTTGCGTCGGCGATGATCCTTGCATGGTTATCCCTTTTGCTCGGCATCCGCTGGTCGCAGATCGCTCCAGGTGGACCAGGGCAGGGTTTCACGCCCTGTAAGTTCGGCCACAAATTCCATGTCGGGCCTGAACTGGTTCGCCAGCCTTTCCCGCGTTTCAGATGTGGGAGGCGGAACCATGATGTTCAGATGCTGCTTGTTCATCGACAACATCTGTTTCAAACCCGGAAGAGTCTTCAGCTTTTTCACCCCGTCACCCATTCCCAGCGATCGCATCATATCGCCACCGAACCGAAGCGACTTTTGCAAAGTCTTGTTCCTGTAGGTGATGTTTTCATGAAATCTTTCTGAAATCGCCTCTGACCCTTCCCGGGCCGAAAGTCCAAGATGCCCGCAAATCTGATCATAGGACTCGTCTGGACTTGCAGCCACTTCTTCGGAAAACAGCACCAGCAAGGCGTCCCGGTCAAAGTGCTGCAGCCAGTTTTCCAGATTGGTCTTGTACTGGCTTTGCTGCACATAGGCGGGGTTTTGGGCCAGACCCGCCTCGACCGAAGTCGAGGGCGCAATGTGGCCTTTGCGAATCTCATGCAAATGGTTCGAGAACACGCGCCCAATCGGATCCCTGAGGATGCAGATCAGCTTGAGGTCCTTGTTATAGGCCCGCGCCCGCCGGGGCGCATCTGAACTGAAGAAGTAGGTTGGAGAACACTCTCCACATATGTTTCCGGGCGGGGCGTCTGCGAAACAGCTTTCGTACCATGCATAGCCCCGGTCAAAATTCGCGGTGAAGAAATTCAACTCTTTGGTGTCATTCGTCGTCACCGAACTGTGTTCGGACAACACGTGATGCAGCCAAGTCGTCGCGGCCTTTTGCGCACCGATTCCTATGAAATCCACCTTCCCCACACGAAATCCCTTCTGAACAAACCAACTTACCAATACTTCTGGCAAAACTCCGGGAAATTCAGTTCAGCCAGTCTTTGCGCCTCTCTACCTACGCTCGAACCGCTTCGGCACATCTTTTCTAAGCACAATGCTCAACGCATGCGGCAGCGTCCGCATATGCCTTCTGAACAGATACCGCGGACCGGTCGCCATGCGATGCAACCACTCTAGCCCCATTTTCTGCATCCACAAAGGCGCGCGCGGATAATCCCCGACGACAAAATGAAAACAGCCGCCGCAGGTCACTATCCAGGCACAATGATCCAGTTTTGAGGCTATGTGGTTGGCAAACAACTGCTCTTTTGGCTTTCCAAGCCCGACCCACAGGATATCGGCCTTGCTAGCGTTGATGTCGGCGATAACGGCCTCTTCCTCTGACGCGTCAAAATACCCGTTTCGCCGGCCCACGACCTTCAGACCGGGATACAGGGCGGTCAACTCTTCAGCGCATCCGCGATTAATCTCTTCGGTGCTGCCCAGAAGGTAGAATCCCACATCGTTCTTCGCCGCCGCCGCAGCGGCTGAGTGAATGAAATCGGTAGTGGCCGTGCGTTCGGGAATGCCCTTGGACCCCTGTGTCCACTTCGAGGCCCAGACCACGATCTGCCCATCGGCATGAATGATATCGGCCGCGTCTATCGCCTTGGCGAATTGTGCATCTTCGGCATAAAGCGAGATTCCCTGTGCGTTCGAATCGAACACTGTTAATGTGCGGTGGTTTTGCCCGGCCCTGCGCCGTTCGACATCGTCCAGCATCGCCGACGTAAGCTCGGCGTCGCTGACGAGAGCGACGGGCATACCGCCTACAATTGTGTGCGACAAACGCTTGTCGAGAATCTTGTTCATCTCATAGCCAACTGGTTAAAACACATACAGTAACGGCAGGTTATCAGGACTGCCGATTCTCGCTAATACATACTCCACGAACTGCTCAGTTAATCGGCGCAGCCCCGTGCGAATTAGCAAACCCTCCTAAACTTCCTATCTTTTCGCAGCCAATCATGGTTTTCTAGACCCATTGTTGACGCCATCTGTTGATTTCACTGTTGATACAAGCCCGCTAACACTATGCTCGGGCCTATCCTTACCGCACGTTGTTTTTTGTCATGACTGATCAGTATCGCCGAGGATTAGATGTGGAGCTCTCTGGGACGGGTCTTGCTTCGGCAGGCGACCCAGAGCTTAGAACGCTGTCCAATATTGCCTGGGCCATAAGGCGCTCACTTCCGTGGATCATAGTAATGGGGTTTGTGGGTGCTGTTATAGCATACATTTTCACGTACACCTCGGACACAAAATACACGTCCAGCGCAAAAGTCATGATGGAAACCCGTGTTCAGACCGAAACGCAGTTCACGCCTTACGTTTCAGGCCTGCCGCTTTCGCTGACATCGCTGGAAAGTGAACTTGAGCTTTTACGCTCTACCGACTTGATCGAAGGTGTTGTCGACCGGATGCAGCTTTATCTGGATCCCGAATTTTCTGGGGAAGACACCAGTATCAACCTGTCGCCAATCGCACTGGCGCGTAGCCTAAAGAATAGTCTGGTCGACGCCCTGAGCGGTGATAATGACGAAGTGGTGGGCAGCGATTCCTCGGCGGAAGAGCTTGCGCGGGAAACGACCATTGAGAACCTGCTAAAATCGACACGGATCGAACAGATTGGCGATATTTCAGCGGTCTACCAGATTCGCGTCACGGCGAAGTCACCGCAAAAGGCGGCCGACATCGCCAACAGCCTTGCGTCAGAATACCTGTCAAATCTGACGACCATGAAACGCAATGATCTGGTCCAATCCCAGAGTTGGCTTACAACGCGGATCGGGCATTTGCGGGATGATCTGAACAAACTGAGCTCGGATCTGGAAACACATTCTATCGAAATCCCTTATTCCCCGGACGAATACGCAACCATCAAGGCCCAGCGCATTAAGGCCGAGCGGCGCGCCCAACTGGTGGAAAATGAGCTGGCCCGGATCAAAGAGCAAACCAGCGCGATCCACACCCTGCGCGCGCAAGGAAAATCCCAAGAAGCGATCGGCTTTGCCAAGAAAATCGGGTTGCTTCCGCCGGACCTTGGACAGGATGCCAATACCGAGGAAGCGCTAAAGCGCCTCAGTGCCGCGCAGGACATTGCCGAAAAACGGGTAGAGCAGTTGGACGACCAACTGAACGACCTGAACCGCAGCATCGAAGTGTTCCGCGCGCAGCAGGCCGAACAGGTTCAGCACGACTCGGTCACCAAGCGGATCGAAAATGAAATTCTGGTCACCGAAGCGATTTACCGGGACTTCGTATCCCAGCTTGGGCGCAGGGCCGAACAAGGTGATTATCTGGACGCTGGTGCGCATCTTATCGAGCGGGCCCGTGTCTCGGTCGACCCGTCGGAACCCAAGCGGTCGCAGACATCCATCGGCGTGATGTTCATGATCATCTTCGCCGGTCTCGGCTGGACCGTGATGCGCGAAATCTTCCAAAAGCGGCTCAGAACCACCTATGAATTCGAAAGCGCAACAGGGGTAAAACTGTCTGCGATCCTTCCCGAGATCAAAAACGCCCCGCAATTCGAGGCGTTCTTTACCAATGACGGAAAGCTGGACCCCGAGTTTGTGCGATATGGCAAAAAGCTATTGGCCAGCAGTGACGTTGGATTGCGATCCCTGCGCCAGCAGGGCGAGCCGTCCTTCTCGCAAGCGGTCGAGTTTTTCTCGAAAAGTCTGGACGGCAAGCCCAACCAGAGCTTCTCGAACAATGGGTGCGTCATCTTCTCTGGCGCGTCCGCGCTGCCGGATGAAGGGAAAACATCATCCCTTCTGTTGATCGGATCCGTCTGCGCCAAGACAAAATTCCGGACGCTGATTATTGATTGCGATACGGTCGCGTCTGCTTATCGAGATCTGTCAAAACTGTCGGTCGATGAACTGAAATACTGCACCGCTAATCCCTCATCCTTTCAGGAACACATTGTTGCGACGCCTCAGGATGGGTTGGATATCCTGCCGCTTGCCGGCAATCTGGATTCCGAGACAAAGGTATCGCTTGTTGAAGAGTTCCTGCGCTCTCCGGCCTTCATTAATTTGTTGATCACCCTGTCCGATATGTACGAAGTGATCCTTCTGGACACACCGCCCCTGCTGGCGGCGGTGGAATCTGCGTATCTGTCACAGATTTCCCAACGGGTCATTTTGTTTACAAGATGGAACGACACGCACAGAAATTCCGTCTTTCAAGCGATACGTGAGTTGGAAAACGCTGATGTCAGACCTGCGGCCCTGGTTGCGACGCGTGTCGATCTGAAACGCGCCAAAAAATATGGTGATCCCAACCTGGGATAGCGCCTGACACAACAAGTTTTCCTGTAGGCATTTTCAGACTGCACATGTTGCTAGCCCGTTTTCATTGTTCCGTGTTCTGGCCCGACCCCAAAATGCGCCGCGAGAACAGAAAGTTTATAACCATCCCGGCCAGCGTCGCTGGCACCAATGCAATGACCGGATAGGCACCTGCTGTCTCGTTGAGGCGGATCAACGCCACGAACACCGCGTAGTTCACCGCCAGACCAAAGCTCATTGCCAACACATAGCTTGCGAATTCTCTCAGTGTCGGACGGCTGACAGTGGCGAACGTAAAGGTCCGGTTCAAATACCAGGTTGTCGTGACGGCCCCGCAGAAAGAGATAATGCGCCCGATCTCGGGGATCAGTCCAAACCACTCGGTTGTCAGCAACAGCAGACCGGCATCCACGAAGAACGCGATACCACCCACGATTACGAACCTGAAAAACTGAGAGGAAGGCATGTTCACAAGTCCATCGTCGCCATTGATAAAACAATCTCATTTCAAGTGGCCGGGCTTTTCTTGGACCCCACCGAAAGCTCTGGAAAGACCGCAGCAAATTGGCCGCAAAACAGGTTAGAGCTTTGACCCTTATGTCAATTTTTCTTTTGGCATAGGCGAATATCTGGTATCCCAAAACATATTCTGTCAATCCGTGTTTTTTGTTTTTTTGGAGGATGAGTGCCGTGTTGAAGGAGGAGGCAGCTTCGGGTGTGAAGGGTAGCAACCCAGATCACGTTGCTTCGGATGATACGGTTCGGATTGCGATCATTTTACCCTGCTACAACGAAGAAGCGGCGATTGAACTGACCGTTTCTGAATTCAAGGAAGCCCTGCCAGACGCCGACGTGTATGTGTTCGACAACAATTCATCGGATGCGACGATCGAGGTGGCACAGCGCGCGGGCGCGACCGTCCGATCCGAAACAAATCAAGGCAAGGGAAACGTGGTTCGACGCATGTTCGCGGACGTGGAGGCAGACGTTTATGTCATGGCCGACGGCGATGCCACCTATGACGCCAGCAATGTCACTGAACTGATCGCATTGCTGTGGAACAACAACCTGGACATGGTGAACGGGGCACGAAAACACTCGGATGACGCAGCCTATCGGCCCGGCCACAAGTTTGGCAACCGGATGCTGACTTCATTGGTCAAGCTGTTCTTTGGCCGAAACCTTGAGGACATGCTGTCGGGGTACAGGGTGTTCAGCCGACGGTTCGTCAAAAGCTTTCCCAGTATGTCCAGCGGGTTTGAGATCGAAACCGAACTTACCGTTCACGCACTTCAGATGCGGCTTCCGATTGATGAGGTACAGGTCAAGTATCGCGCACGGCCCGAGAATTCGGTGTCCAAGCTGTCGACCTACGGAGATGGCTTGAGAATCCTGCGCATGATCGGCTTTCTGGTGAAGGAAGAGAAACCACTGTTGTTCTTTTTCTCACTCGCCGGGCTGATCTTCATCCCTTCGGGCCTTGTGTTCCTATCGGTGCTTTTGGAGTTTCTGGAAACAAGTCAGGTCGCACGGTTTCCATCCTTATTCGCAGCACTGACCGGGTTCCTGATGTCAATTGTCTGTATCGCCTGCGCCCTGATCCTCGACACCGTTTCGCGCGGCAGAAGAGAGGCCCGCCGCCTCAGCTATCTGCAGTATGAGGCCCCCAAACCCTAAGATCCGGCGCGACGCTGATTGATATGAAACACAAGGTAGGTCGCCAACAGCGGCAATAGCCAGACAACACGCGCCTGATACCGGTGATGCGGATCCGACAGAACGCCGCACACCACCGCATTTACAACAAGCGTCGCCAAAATCAGGATGCCCAAAGCCAAGGCCGCGTCTGAAACAGGTCGTGACGCGTAGATGTAAAACACTGTCATCAAACTGAAGGCCGCAATCACATAGATCAGGGTTGACAATGCAACAAACGGATAGGCTCCGGTGACGGCCTTCGAGTCCCCGTAATTTTTCAGATCGACCTCGGACATGAACAGCGGTGCCTGCTCAAGAAAGACCCGCTTGGCCGTTTCAAACTCGTACAACCCGAACAGGCCGAACTGTTCGGCCGAGTTTTTTAGCGACGCCGCGATTTGCATCCCCGGGTATTCCAGTGCCGCCGTCAGAAAAACCGAGGCGTCCTCATTGCTGAGTTGCAGCTTGGTGTCCGGATCGGACGACCGGAAAAACCCGTCCGGGTGCCACAGAAAATGCTGCGAGTCCCGGCTTTGTAGCGGAGCCGCGCCGCAGATTGTGAACCCGTGCTGTTCGCAGTCATTGTCAATTAGTTCCGCAACCGGTCCATCTTCGATCCCCCGTGCGGTCAAAAAGGGGATGCTTTGCGGCCAGCTTCCGAACATGGTGAAGGCGACATAGGCGAACAGGAAAACCGCAAACACACCTGCGCCAAAGGCGGAACATGATACAAGCAGACCGGAAAACGTGGGCCTGAGCCGCGGCCAGATCGACATGAACAACAAGATTGTCAGCAATCCGAAGATCACCAGAATATGGCTGTTATGAAAGGCGGCGGCGGCGGCCAACGTGACCCAACAGAACACTTGCTGAAGGACCGACAGATTCCTTCTGCCGTAACACAGAAGAAACAGGCAAATAGGTGCCAAAGCCGCAAATATGTCCGGCATGGTGTAAGTCGAAAAATACGGCAGCGGTGTCGCCAAAGCGCAAATCGCCCCGGCGGCCAGATAAGGTTTTACAGGATCAACTGGGCACAGCTGCCTGACCGTCAACCACGCAGCATAGCCAACTATGAGCGACTGAAAAAACGCTAGCAAGTAAGGCTGAACACCGAAAAAGACGTACACGAAAATCCCGTAATATGGGGACCGTGACATGGGTACCGCGAACTTGCCGCCGTTTTCCGAGTTTCCCGGTTGCGCAGTTGTCTCTTCATTCGCGCTCTGCGCTTGTGATCCGGTGTTTTCAGCGATCAACTCTTCGGCAGGTTTTCCGGCAATCGTCTGCACCACCGCTTCACCCGCCTTGTGATACCCTTCCGTGTCAAAGAAAACGAAAGGAAACCCGTTTATGGCCGCTGGCAACATCTGCATGACCGCAAATGTGACGACCAGCATCAAGGCCTTCAAAGTGGTCATGTTCGCTGTATCTGATTGCGGGGAAACACCGACACCAATGGACGCCACGCTGGATGCTTCGTTTTTCATGCTAAAAACCACATTCGAAATTCGTTACCCGTTTAACAACTATGGCGAGGCGGACGGACACCCGCTTTTCAAATTTGCGCCGCGCCGAATGTGCCTCCTCTGACTGGTGATGTATTTGCTGGGCTCACTCGGTCAGAGGCGCTTCGGGCAGCAACTCTTCAACCTTGATCTCCAGGCTGTCACCCGGAAGCAAACGTGTTTGCTTGTCCCCCCGAACCGCCTGCAATTCACCTTCGATCAAACGATAAATTCTGACCGTGTAGTCGATGTCGGTAATTAGACTATCAATCCCCATCTCATTGGACGCCCCGGCCAGATATTTGGCGATCGTGTCCATTTGCAATGTCGATTCCCTAATGGCCAGATTCGCATCCCGCCGCTCCTGCAACAGACGCAAAGACCGCTCTTGTTCGTATTGTTCGCGATCCCGTCTGAGCCGGGTCAGGACCAGACTGGTCGCAGCAAGGTCCTCGTCTACATCCAGCAGACGTGTTGCGGACAGAACGGTTGTACGACGGGTGTCGGCGATACGAGAACCCGGCGCCAGACCACGATCCACAAGACTGATGACCCGCGCTTCTTCTTCTTCGTCGGCAGCCAGCGCCTTAGCCAGTTGGAATTTTTGCTTTTGAAGGATCGCGATACGCTCGCCTGCCTGTTCCTCGGCATCTTCAAAGAAATGCCGTTCACCCGCTTCATTGGCCAGGTTCACCGTGCGAATCTTAATCTGTTCAGCGATCAGATCTGCCAGAACTGTTTCCGATACGGAAACATCATCAATCATAGGCTCGGGGTGGTTCATATTTTGCAACAATTCAGTTGTGACACGCCATTTCCGGGTCAGCGCTTCCGCTTGGTCCAGCGCCGCCTGACCATAGGCTGTTTGCCAGCGCATCAGTTGAATGGGGTCAATGGTGACGTCATCGGTCAAAAGCTGGCTTCTGACACCGCCAGCCAGCGCGACGGCTTCGCGGGCTGTGACACCGGGTCGATAATCAATCTGGCCCGTCCGCGCGACATCCCCGCCAATGATGATCGGTCGATACCCGTTCCGGGAAATCTCAATCTCATCACCATCCAACTGAATGATGAATATCTCACCGTTGTTGTTGTATTGCTTCACGATTTTGCCAGAGGCGTCCAGGCGCACGCGCTGCTCCAGTTCCTCCAGCGACAAACCCTGTGCTTCAAACTGACCAAGCCATTGCAGGTTCACGTAACCATGTACGTCTATTACCGATTCGAAAGACAGGTAATCCAGTCCTGTAAACGTCACACGGACGTTATCGCCGGGCTCAAGATCGAAATCCGCAAGGGCGGCTCCGGCGTAAAGAGTAAAAAATATCGCAACCAGGCCACGAGCAAACGACCGAAATTGATCGCCAATCCAGCCGGACGCCTTTCCACACAAATCACACAGTACAAATGTCATCTCGGTCACCACTTAACATGCAGGCAACAAGCCCGGAAATTTCAGTAACCGGTCGCGTTACACACTGCGCCTACGGTTCGGAAGAGAATCTTGAGGTCGAACCAGAACCCGATTTGCCTTGCATAGTCGCTGTCAAACAGCGCGCGATGCGAGAACTCTACATCGTTGCGATCGGAAACCTGCCACAGACCGGTGATTCCGGGCTTCATCAAACCGTATTCCAGACCCGGATATAGAACCTGCTGTTCAGGCAGCATCGGACGCGGGCCAACCAGACTCATATCCCCCACAAGGACGTTCCAAAGCTGCGGCAGCTCATCCAGCGATGTCATACGGATGAACCGGCCGAACCGTGTGACCCGTGGGTCATTTTCCAACTTTTGATGCTTGCGCCATTCAGCGGCCGCCGCCGGGCATTCTTTCAGATGTTGTTCCAGCATCCGCTCCGCATTCGGAACCATCGAGCGGAATTTCAGAAAGTCGAATTCCTTGCCGCCGATGCCCACGCGTCTTTGCCGGTAAATGGCCGGACCACCATCCAGTTTAACAAGGATCGAAATGACAAGAATGATTGGCAGCACAAATGGTGCACCGATCAGGATAAGAAAGATGTCCAACAGACGCTTACCCTTGACGGCGTAAAAACTTTTTAAATTGCAGAACTCGACAACTTCAGAAATAGAGTTTTGATTTGGTTTGCAAATTTCAGAATCTTCTATCCGAATAGAACTTCGAACATGGTTCATAATAACCCCCAAGACAACACAACAGCACTCAAAACGTCAGCGACAAAACATGCCACATACGCTTCGCCGCACGCTGCTCCGTTAAGTGCGGATGCAGCGGCGACTACAAATTCTATTCGCTCGAATTTGGGGTACAGCGCACCAAGTGCGTGATCCCACCCATGTTATAACCCGACTCGGTGCCAACACCGACCGGGATTATTGCCCCGCAATATGATCGCACCTTTAAAATAAAGAGACAACTTATTTGTTGGAGTTTATCGGAGCTCACAAACTTTTGCATCGAAACAGGGCATCATGGGGGTCAGCAGATGGCCAACCGACTGCAATAGTTTCCAAATTGGAAACAGTAAGGCGCATTTCTGCGCACCGTTTCCAAATTCGTTACTGACCGATCTTCGAGGGCAGTTTACTGAACACTTTCAGGCGCAACTTACGGCTGAACGTGAAATGCAAAACGGCAACCAGAAACGGCGTAAAGCATCCAATCAGCAATCCACCCAGCACGGCCACCCCCGTGCTTGCGCCCGTGAGAATCAGCGCGACACAGCACAGAACGGCAACCAGCGGCCCAGAGAGAAGATAAACGATTACCATCTATTACGTTGCTCTTGTTCGGTCTTTTGTCATCTTTATTTCACCTGCCATTTTGACCTCATGCTCTTGTGTGCTCAGGCAGTTGGTTTTGAATATAGATCGCCCCACACGATAAGCCATCAAGTGACACAAAATCTTGAGATCAGTGACAATCTAACATCATATTCAGCTAACCACGAGGGACCCAATCGCCCGATTCAAGAAACCCATGGCAACTGGGCAAAATTATGCCCACACACTGAAGGAACTGTGGCCAAACAGAGGTTAATATATTGTTAAGTATAATTTTTCCGCAGTGGCAAAGTTCGGCTAACGCGCCCGAGGCCGTATTCTATTCCAGACTGTGACAGCCGCGGTTTGCCGAATGAGTACAAGAGTGACGAACATCGCTAAAGACCCAGCCAAAAGCAAAGCGGCCTGAACGAGCAGCGTTGTAGCGTCTTCAGCCATCACACCGAACGGCACAAAAATCAGCCCCCCTGCAAAGGCTTTGGTCAATTCCCGAACGGGGACTTTCAGCGGATCGACCTTTCGTCCGATGTAGAAATACACGACAAAACTGACAAGGCTGCTGACCAGGAAAGCATAAGATGCGCCGGGGGCTCCGAACAGGTTGATGACAGCCAGCGACAGCAGGGCATGCACGATCAGCGTCCCGAACGTAATGACCAGTTGCAAGCCGGTCTTTTTGGACCTCATGAACGAATAGCTAAAGTAAGCCCCCTGCAGGCCCGTCACAAAAGCCGCGATTGCCAGAACACGCAGGTATCCGGCCGTTTCCTGAGCAAAGCCGTGGTCAAACAACAGGTTCGCGAATACGTCTGCCGCGCTGACCAGCGCCACGACAATGGGCATCGAAATCAGCATCAGGAACGAGAAATAGCGATCAAGAACCGAGTCGGAATGCGCAATTCCCTTAACCTCGTGCGCTTCAAAAACCGACGGCGCAACCACATTCGAAAGCGTACTCATCGTCAGCACAAGGGACCGCATGGTCAGCGCCTGAGCCGCCGCAAAATAGCCGGCCGCCTCGATCCCCACCAGCACCGCCAGCAACGATTGGGTAGACATCGCACGAAAGACCGAGGTTGACCCGACCACGGCCAATGGAAAGCCAAAGAAAAGGTATGTTTTCGCCTCGGCCCGTTTGGGGAAATAGACGCGCGACCGTCCGACCGTAACAAGCACCGCATAGGCCCCTGTCAGCGCGGCACCAAGCGAAATTCCGATCACGGCGCTTTCGTAACCGCCGCCATTGACGATGAATGCGACGGCCAAAGACACGCCCAGCGCATGACGCAGCAGTGTCACGGCCGCAAATTTCGGCCCTTCGTTATACTGCCGCAAGCAAACGGCGCCGATCTCGTGGATCGCATGGCTGATGCAAAACACGGCAGCATAGAAAAAGCTGTTTGCCCAGGCAAAGGGCAGAATGACGTAGGACATCGCCACGATTGCCAGCAAAGCAAAGACAATCAGGACGGCAGCCCCCAGAACCGTTCCGATAGTTCTGCCTTCGAACTCCTTGGCGTGGTGAAAGCGCCCGACTGAAATCACCAGCCAAAAGAATGTGAACGAGAACAACAGCGTGCCCAGCAGCAGGGTCAGGGTATAGCGCCCAAACTCTGCCGGCCCCAGCACACGCGTCATCACCACGAGGATCACAACAGACAGGAATGCGGACAGCATTCTGGGAACAAAATACCACGTCATGAAAGTCCGTTATGCGTAATAGGGCGCGGAGCCGTCATAAAAATACCCAACCGTCAGAAGCTGACATCAACTCATAAGACACAATGCACCCGGAAGTTTTCACATGGGGCCGCTCCCATCAGCTTGCGGGCCAATTCCTGAAAATGCCTCGTGACTACCCGGCGCAGAAACCGAATTTGTTAAACCATATTCCGCGCGCGATGTCGATTTGCTGAAATTATTGGTGAAACTGGGATTTGCCGCGCGCAAACCATCACGGAAACAGCACGAAGATGGACTCAGGCCGTTGGGCTTTGCTAGGCTTGGCTTTGTAGTTTTCTGAGTGATCTGTTGAATCGCGTATTCAGCATTTGGGTATTTGGGTTTGTTGGCCGTGTCATGAGGCATTCCTTTAGCAATATTCCCTATCAGCAGGTGGCGGGCACTTCGTTCCACCACAATGTCCTGCTGATCTGCATGGTCTTTCTGATTCTGGTCGGATCGGACCTTCTGTCTGTCGTCCTGTATCGCAACAACCTTGCCAATCGGATCGAGATCCTCACGCTGCTGCCGATCCTTGCAACCGTTGCTCTTTACTATCGACACCTGTTGCGCGGCGCATTCGCCTCACCCGAAATCGCGCTCATGATTATCATTGCCATTCTGTCTGCATCCTGGAGCGATTACCGATTGCTTACGATGGAGCGCACCGTTCCCTTGGCGGCGACCACCCTGTTTGGCCTGACCTTGGGCAGCATGATGTCCATGCGGGGTCTGGCGCTGTTCGTGGCATTGTATTTTGCCCTTTCCATGGCCCTGTCCCTGGCCGCCATCGGAGCGCTTCCGCAAGCACGTGGATTGCCGCCGTGGGAAAACTCGTGGAACGGCATCTATCTGCACAAGAACGAGCTGGGCGCGAATTCAGTAATGGCAATTCTGTCGTCATTCTTCGCGATGAAGATCACGACCGGACGGCTGCGCATGTTCTTTCAGATCACAGCAGGTGTAGCGGTTGTTCTTTTGATTGCCTCCGATTCAAGAACGGCGCAGATCATCGGGCTGTTTGTGATCTCGGGTTTCCTCATTACCAAAATAATGCCCCGGCTCGAGTTTCTATGGGCCTTGGGCTTCATACTGTTTTCCGCGTTTGTGATTGGAATGGGAACACTTATCCTGGCCTCCGACATTGCCGAGCCACTATTTGCGATGATCGGGCGTCAACCCACGCTGTCCAACAGGATTCCCATTTGGGAACTGACCTGGCCCTATGCCATGGATCGGTTTTGGTTGGGATATGGGTATGCTGGCTATTGGCACGACGCGGCCCCCCATATGCGCATCTACGAAAATCAGTACCAGCTTGGATTCACGCCCTACTATTCGCATAACGGCCTGATCGAAACCTGGCTGAACATCGGTTTTGTTGGCGTCGTGCTGCTGTTTCTTGCCTTCTTTCGGTTCTTCAGCTCGGTGTTTTACTGCATGCGACACCTGAAACCCCGGGATGACTTTGTCCTCGTGTTCGCGCTGAGTGTGGGTTTCATCTTTCTGAATATTACTGAAAGCAACGTTATGGGGCGTCTGGACGGGATGTGGATCCTGCTGGTCATGTACATGACCAAAACGAATCTTGTCGCCAAAGCGCTGGTCGCAGATTTCAGGTTGCGGAGCGCGTCATTGGCATGAGGTACTTCTGCGAAGATAGACAACAGGTTTTTGGGCAGTGCGCTCAAATCAAATCCATCAATTCGATGTCGCCAGCCTTAATTCAAGGCCTCAGGTTTCAACGATTGACAGCGGCCTGCCCTGTATTGTCGACTTTGACCATTCGTCGTTTTGAATCTTTTTTCCAACTTTTGTATCCGTTCGGGAGGCACCATTGAAAACAGCCATTTTTGCAGGTGGTAAGGGTTCTCGCCTGATCGAGGAAACCCGCGTTCGCCCCAAGCCATTGGTCGAAATCGCCAACCGGCCGATCCTGTGGCATATCATGCAGCACTATTCGACCTATGGGCATCATGACTTTGTGCTGGCCCTTGGTTACATGGGTGACCTGATCAAACGCTATATTTCCGATCTGTGTCAGTATGACGGGAATCTCAGGATCGACTTTGCCAAGCGCGAATTGTTCGGCGAGCCCGATTATCACAACAGTGTTCTGGATGCGCAGATGCCGCCCTGGACAGTCGATCTGATCGACACCGGGACGGAAACCATGACAGGCGGGCGACTGGCCCGACTACAACCGTATCTGGGCGACGAGACGTTTATGCTGACCTACGGCGACGGTGTTTCAAACGTCGATCTGGACGCTCTTGTTGCCTTTCACAAATCACACGGAAAGCTGGCCACGATCACGATGGTGCGCCCGCTGACGACATTCGGGCATCTGCAAGTGCGCGAGGACGGGTTGGTCGAAGGCTTCATGGAAAAGCCCGAGACAGCCGCCGACTGGATCAATGGCGGGTTCTTCGTGCTTGAACCCGAAGTGTTCGACGCCGTCGCCAGCGTGAATGGCGACGAGATTATGTGGGAAGAAGGACCCCTGCCCAAGCTGATGGAATTGGGTGAGTTGATGGCCTACCGCCATCCTGGTTTCTGGTATTGTATGGACCATCTGGCGGATAAACGCCGGCTTGAGGAGATGTGGAAAAATGGCAACCGACCGTGGGCAACATGGGAAAATTCAAAAGGTTCTGTTAACGGGTCATCTCGGCTACGTGGGGACGGTCACCGCCCCGGTATTGGCCGAGGCGGGAATCCAGGTGACTGGGTGCGATATAAATCTCTTTGACCGGGCCGATTTCGCCCCCGGCGGTGCCGTTCCCGAAATCCCGAACCTGGGCAAGGACATTCGCGACCTGACGGTTGACGACCTCGAAGGTTTTGACGCGGTGGTGCATCTGGCGGCCCTGTCGAATGATCCCTTGGGACAGCTTCGCCCCGGCCTGACACAGCAGATCAACCACGAAGGCACGGTCCATGTGGCGAAGCAGGCCAAAGCCGCCGGTGTGCGTCGGTTTGTTTTTGCGTCCTCCTGCTCGAACTATGGCCGAGCCGGAGAGGATTTTGTCGATGAAGATGGCCAGCTTAACCCACAGACGGATTACGGCGTATCCAAGGTTCTGGCCGAGCGGGACCTGAAGCCACTGGCAGATGACAGCTTCACGCCCACTTTCCTGCGCTTTGCGACCGCTTATGGTGCAAGCCCCCGAATGCGGTTCGACATTGTTCTCAACAACCTGATCGCACATGCCTATACCTCGGGTCGCATTCTGATGATGTCAGATGGCACGCCGTGGCGTCCGATCATCCACGTCGAAGACATGGCCCGTGCCTTCCTCGCCACGCTCGAAGCCGATCCTACCGAGATTTCGGGCGAAGCGTTCAACGTTTGCCGAACCGAAAACAACTATCAGATCCGCGATCTGGCCGAGATCGTGGCCGACACGGTTCCGGGTGCGAAAATCGATTATGCGGCCGATGCCGGGCCTGACAATCGGTCATACCGGGTCAGTTCAGCCAAGATCGAAAAGTCCATCCCGGGCTTTCAACCCAAATGGGACGCAGTCCGGGGGGCACAGCAATTATATGATGCCGTCAAAGCCTGCGACCTGCAGGTCGAGGATTTCGAAGGTCGCAAGTACAAACGTCTGGCCCAGTTGGAGGCCCTATTGCAGGAAAACCAACTGGATCAGGACTTTCGCAGAACCGTGCCGATCGCTTCGTGATCGGCACGCGCCGCGCTAGATGGCCTGAAGCTCTTGAATGACGGTTCGGGCGCCCCGCTCACCGGATTTGAACGCTTCATCCGTCCACTGATAACCCCACTCCCCGAACCGCCCAACATAGGTAATGCCAACCTCGTCCAGCCACTTGTGAACGATTGGCAGAGCTTCCTCGCGGTCAAGGTCGAAGATGATGTTGGCGTGAGTAATCAACCGGGCATCCGTGTGCAGAATCTTTTCGTCCTCGGCGATCAGGCCAATTTTGACGAGGTCATCAATCACCGGCTGGATCAGCTCTTCGGGCGCGACGTCCAGCGGCCTGTATTTATGTGAATAGTAGCATTCCGCCTGAATAGAGCCGCATCCTGGCGGGCAAGTCCGGGTCGACATCTTGTGGGGGAAGCTCAACCGGGTAAAGACGATGTCCTCATCGTAAATATATGTCCAAGTCGCAGGCGTGAAATCGTCGCGCGCCAGCCCGATATTCACAGTCACACATGTGGTACAGGCCAGTTTTGCCGCAGCATCCAGAACATGCTGGGGCGCCCCTTTGACCATGGGGATCAGGTCAGGCAGCGGGATGGATGAAATCAGCTTGCCATATTCTTCGGTCACGCCGTTTTCAAAACGGACAGTTTTTGCAATGGGATCAATGGCGACAACCTTGTGATCCAGATGCAGGTCAGTCTTTTTCAGGAACGGCTTGAGATAGGAAATGAACCCACCTTCGGTCGGGTAGCGGAAGTCGGTGATATAGTGCACGTCCGGCGTTTCCGCGAAAACCGCGCCGCGGATCACCTCTTCCATCGACGGGCGGTACAAACGCGGCCCCATCCAGACCGTGCTCATCTGATCGGCGTCAACGGTATGGTATTTCTTGCCATAAACCGCTGGAAAATGCGTGGCAAAGGTCTCACCAAAGACCGAGATTAGCCATTCCAGATAATTGGCGGGTTTTTCCACCACGTCCTGCTTGGAGGCTTCGATAAAGTCCAGAATACAATGGGTTTTCAGCTCATCCGGCAAGTTGTGCAAATTCGCCTGCGCCGGATGTTTGACCCATGCGCCGTGGTAATAATTGTTCACGTAAGCCTGCAGTTTCTCAAACTTGCCATCCACATTGCTTGAAAACAGCTCTTGAATGCGGGGGTCCTTCGAGAACGAGATATGCGGGCCGTCGTCAAAGATGAAACCGCTGTCATGCGCGAATGTCGCGGTATGACCACCGGGGAACGGGTTTTTGTCATACATTCTGCTCGTCACGCCCTCAGAATGTAGATGATGCGCAGCGCCGAGTCCGGCCATGCCAGAGCCAAGGATAACTATGTTCTCGTTACTCATATCAGGATTCTTTCACAATTTCGCGGCGCCACCAGGCGATGGTATCCGCAACTCCGGTTTCCAAATTAAACTTCGGGGACCAACCCAGCTCGCGACACAGGCGCGAGTTGTCAGCCTCGACCAAGGGCGGATCACCTGCGCGTGCTTCCCGTGCGCCCAACCGAACCAAGTCTTCGGCGTCGATCTGACGGGCGATCTCGGTTATCAGGTCGGCCAGCGGGATCGCGGTGCCGCTGCCGATATTCAGCGGGCCTTGCAGATCGCTGCCCAGCAGATCAACAAAAGCGCGGGCAACATCGTCGACATGCAGAAAGTCCCGTTTCTGACGGCCATGCGTGCACAGGGCTTCGCGACCTTCCAGCAGCGAAACGATCACATCCGCCGCAAGCCGTTTTGGGCTTTCACCCGGTCCATACAGGAAGAACGGCCGCGCCCATGCACCAGATAGCCCCAGCGCAGCACACATCCGTTCAAATACAACCGAAAGGCCAGCTTTGGCCGCGCCATATTCCGTGGCCGGAACCAGCGGAGTCACGCCTTCGCGCAGTTTGACGGGCGCACTCCAGTCATACTCCATGCACGAGCCGCAAAACACGACACGCTGCCCCCCGGCCTCGGCAAAAGAGAACAGCAAATCCACCGAATGCTGTACCCAGCGAAAGTTTTCCAGCGACTGCTGGTTGCCCGGCCCCATATACCAGGCCAAGGCCAGCAAGTGGCTGGGCTTCTGGCCCTGCAACAAGTCTCTGACCGCAGCGGTATCTTCCATGTCGACCTTTACCCACTCCACATCGCCATCCATTGGCGGCGGTGGATCAGTTCGATGGGTCGCGATGACCCTGTACCCGGCAGCAGCAAGGTTTCGCACACAAGCCCGACCGATGAAGCCAGAGGCACCCGTGACCAGCACTTTTGAATTTTGGGTCTTCAAATTCATCTGGTTTCAAGCTCCGGTCACAGAATCTGTGGGCGTTACGTGTCTAGCAGAGGCCAGGACGCGTCCTTTTCGGAAACAATACTGACTTTAATGGGCCATTGTATCCCGAGAAAAGGGTCATCGTATCGAATCCCCCCCTCCACACCGGGCGTGTAGAATTCACTGGCGGAATAGAACGCCTGCGCGCCGTCCGTCAGTGCAAGATAGCCATGCGCAAACATCTCTGGCACGTACAGCGCACGACGGTTCTGCGCGGACAGCTCAATTCCGAAATGCTGGTGATAGGTCGGGCTTTCCGGCCTTAGATCGACGATAACGTCGTAGATAGCGCCCGAGATACAACGCATGAACTTGGCCTCGGCCGCAGGTGCGTTTTGGTAATGCAGGCCACGGATCGTTCCCTTTTTCTCGTTATATGAGAGGTTTACCTGTGCGACCGCTGGTTTGAGGCCGTGCTGTTCGAATTCCTCAGCACAGAAGGCGCGGGCAAAAAAACCGCGATCATCCGAGATTTCCTGCAGATCGACAACAAAAGCGCCCTGCAAAGGCGTTTCAGTAAAAATCATTAACCATCCGCCTGTTCCAACGGTCACCAAATATCGGGTGGTTCAGATTCTGAGACCGGGCGTGGATCAGTGGTAAGAAAAATGACCCTAAAAAAGAGCCCGCGAAGTGAACCAGACGTAAAAACTTAACCAGACAACGCGGATTATTTCCATAGTTTTTGAAGCGGTCAGCCGATATCGTCCGGGCAATGCTGAAATCTCGATCTTACAGGGCAATCAGCCGGGCAAGTTGAAAGGTTCGGGAAGAAAGTCTTTGAATAGGCCACGTAGTGGTTGTGAAATACATTTTGTCTGGAATCCTTAAAAGGAACACGTATTTGACCAGCCCAGCCCCGTCCGCAAAGACGCCCAGAGAAGTTCTGATTTTCTCCCAGCGCAGCCTGAACGACAACGTCTCGCGCTGTTCGGGGTTTGAGTTCGAAGACGTGATTGCCGAAATCGAAAACGCCGAGATTCTGGCGCCAAAGCGCGCCAAGGAACGGCGCCTGCCCTTTAACCCCAAGCGGTGGCTGTCCAAACGCTCGGATCTGTTCAGGCACTGGCCGTCCGGCGTGCAGAAAACCAAGCTGGATCGCGACTACGACCTGTTCTTTTGCGATGCGCAAAAACCAGAAGAGCTTTTGGCGCTGGACGCGATTTCTAACTGGCGCGCACGCTGCGGTCTGGCCGTCTGTGTTCTGGAAGAGGTCTGGTCGAAGGAGTTGGATCTTCATCTGCCGCTTATCAAATATCTGGCCCAATTCGACCTGATCTGCTGCGCCTTTGCTGAAACTTGCGATGACCTTCAGCGCATAACAGGAAAACCCGTCATTCACCTGCCTGGCGCGGCTGACATGGTTCGCTTTGCACCAGAAGCAGCAACTTCGGACCGCCCGATCGACGTTTATTATATGGGCCGCAGACGTCCGGAATTGCATGATAGGTTGCTTCAAAAGATCAAGGAACGCGGCGGTTTCTACCTTTATGACTCGGCGACCAAGCCACCCGTTACCGCGCAACACCGCGTGCACCGTGATCTGCTGGCAAATCTCGTTCAGCATTCCAAACTGTTCATGGTCGATATCGCCAAAATCGGCCACGAAGATCAGATAAAGGGCAACATCGCGTGGGGACCGCGCCACGTGGAAGGCATAGCGGGTGGGGCCGCGCAGGTTGGCTACGCCCCCGAAACCGAAGACTATGAACGGTATTTCGACTGGCCCGAGTCCGTGGTCAGGCTGTCCGAAGACCCTGACGCGGCCATTGACCAAATTGTTGCTTTGCTGGACGACCCCGCAGAACTGGACCGCATGCGCAGGATCAACCTCGCAGCGGCAACGCAAAAACACGACTGGCTGCATCGCTGGGCACAGATTCTGGACCACCTGCAAATCCCCCAGACAGACGGGATGGCAAAGCGCCGTCAGCATCTTGCAAATATCGCAGCCGGTTACAGAAGTGATGATCCTTCATACACGGATGCGACCAAGCTCGTGAGTGCGCCCTGACCGATCTGAGCCACGCCCAAGCACCCGACACAAGGCCGACGCTCATACACTAATTGTAGCGAAAGTCGCGGGGCGGCAAGTTGCACTCTACAACCCCCTCTAACCAGTCAATGAAAAAACCGGTATGCGCTCAAAACAATAACATGCCGCCCACCTTACGATGATGACATTGTGGCAAAACTGTGTCCACGATTCTTGCGGAAACGA
This sequence comes from Ruegeria sp. HKCCA5491, assembly GCF_013034565.1. Classification (NCBI taxonomy): domain Bacteria; kingdom Pseudomonadati; phylum Pseudomonadota; class Alphaproteobacteria; order Rhodobacterales; family Roseobacteraceae; genus Ruegeria; species Ruegeria sp. HKCCA5491. The sequence goes on along the minus strand of NZ_WQGG01000006.1, from coordinate 45,961 downwards.
ATTGTTTCCTAAATAGAAACCTATAATTTTCAGTAAGTTAATATCAGGTTACGTGAATATATGCAATAATGTTTCACTATCGTGAAACGCAAGGCAGTTACTGTTGCCGGATAGAAAACAGTATCCCCCGATGCCTTGAGTCAGGCTGTACGGAAGCCGTTCATAGCGACGCCCGTGAAACAGGGTATGGGATCAAAATTGAGCTTTTCCACTGGCAGACGCCTCTCAATCGAACCGGTAACCAAAGGCCTCAATATCTTCGCCATAGCGCCGGCCGATGATCTGACGGGTGCGCTCATCAAACGCCGTGTGATAGCTTTCTGCGGCCGGTTTGACATTCTGCGCTGCGATTCTGGGGAATGTCACACCGGTCAGGCTTTCAACCCTATCGAGATCAGCATCAAAGCTTTCGATCTTGCCCACGAAATCGCAGATCTGCGCACCCGCACTGGTGGACAGGTGGCGCGTCTGCGACAACCAGTGACGGTCCGCCACAGCATCGCTTCCATAATCGCTGTCCAGCCACTCGACAAACTCCGGGAACGGCATAAACGGGCGAATTCCTTCAAACCGCGACAGAATCGACAGCTTTGACGCCGTCACTGCATCGGCAATCTTGTCCTTCCAGCACGAATGAACCCGAGACCAGGGATTGCGTACAAAAGAGAACACAAAATAGTCCGGAAAACCGGCGGCAATCTCATCTGGCGTGCTGTCGAATTCATGACCCGGCGCATTGCCGCTGGCCTGAGCAAACATCGCCTGAACGGTGCGGCTGGCAACCTTTGGAATCGGAGCAGCCAGAACCTTCTGTTGCCGCAACACAAACCTCTCGGCCCTCGGATCGCAGCTTGGCGGCGTGCCTTGCCTAAGCAGCCTCAACCCTTTGAACGCGGCCTGCGACATGGTTGGGGAAAAAAGGCGACGGTGCCGAAGCTTCATCCTAACCCTCTGCTCGCCATACGGCTGTCTGGTGTCGCGTCAGCACGTTCGAATCCCTTTCGTATGGCCCTGTTTTTGAAAGATAACACATCCATTTTACCTTGTCCCAGCCCCCGCAAGGACTCCGACGTCACACCTGCTGTTAACTGCACAAATACAAAGCCGGTCCGAATGGCTTGGATATGCGCGATGACCCAAAAACTGTACATGACGACGGGCAAAGCCCTAAATGGTGCCAAAATTCCCGCAAACAGGTGATTTTCATAGATGGCAAACAACCAACATCGGTCCTTGGAAGCCTAAACACATGACGCTGTTTGAAAAAGTGGTGAGCCGTGCAGGACTGTGCGGGGTGAGGGAAATCAAAGGCTTGCGCTGGCGAACCGGAAAATCCCACCCCTTGATTTGATTGGGCTATTCGGGCCTCTGGCGAACCGTTTCAGGGGCCCCATAAACCGAAAGGCCGCTGACTGGGCTGGCCCCCGCGTCAACGGCCAAATCGAAAAGTTTGCACAGAATGGATACCAGATCGCGGGCGTGATCGCAATCGCGGGAGGGGCCGATGTCTGAGCTTCTGCCCTTCTGCAAGATCAAGCTGCAATACCTGCTGGAGATGGTCACCGACCAGGAACTGGACGATAACGGCCTTCGCGTGGCGCTCTATCTGGCACTGGCACATGCCGATCATGAGACCGGCGAGAGCCGCCCGTCTTTCGAGACCATCGGCGCGGCAATCGGCAAGCACGCCAAGTCGGTCAAGCGAGCGCTGAACAAAGTCGAGGCGGCGGGTTACATGACCATCGAGCGCGGGACCAACAAGGGGAACGCGTCGCGTTATCGCCCGACCGAAGCGGCTCTGAAACGAGCCACGGATCGCCGCCGGGAGGGGGACAAAGTTGTACCGCTTAGCCGCGCCAAAGGGGGACAATCCTGTCCACAAAGCGGGACAGACCTGTCCGGGAAAGGGGGACAGGATCGCCCCCCGAACAGAGAACAAGAACTTAGAAAAGAACGAGAGCGCGCGTCCGCGCCGGATTGGTCCGATGAAGGGCAATCCGGCGGAGCACGCCCGGACCTCGTTTTCGTCCCGAGGGGCATCTGCTTTGTTCGGGACTGGAACGAAAGACTAGCCCGGGAAGGCATGACCACGCTGGAGCGCAGCCTGCCCCAGTCTCCGCACGAACATCACCTGGGATACTGGCTTCCGGCACGGACACCGGCCCCGTTAGGCAGCGCTGAGTGGCAGGACCAACTCCAATTACTCAGAGATTTGATCCGCGAGACGTCAGAAAACGCGGAGCACTGCCATGCGGTTTGAGCAAACAGCAAGGCGACCCATGTCATACGCTGGCGCGGATGCCACAGGACCTTGCGAGGGGCGGCAAGCCTCCCCTTCGAACCCCACCGGCGCGGGAAAAGCCCGCGCAAAGGAGCCGTTGACAGAGACCTTCGTCTTCCGTTGCACGGCGGCTGAGAAAGCCGAGCTCCGCGCCAAGGCCGAGGCCGCGGGCCTGCCCGCCGCGACGCTCTTGCGCGAGGCGCTTGGCCTGACCGAGGCGCGCCGCCGCAAGCCAGTGCCGCGCGTCGATCCGGCGCTGGTGCTGGCAGTTGGGCGCATAGGCGGCAACCTCAACCAGATCGCGCGATGGCTGAACCGCGCGATGCTGGCGGGTCGCACCGACCTCGGCAGCCTGACCGTCGCGCGCCGCCTGTTGGTGATCGAACGCCAGCTTGCCCAGCTCCTCGAAGAGGCGCGGCGGTGCTGATCAAGTTCTTTCCCAACGGCCAAGGCGCGGGCGCGGGGCCGGTCGGCTACCTCGTGGCTGAGCGCGTGCTGGCCTATGACGGCAATCGCGACCTGATCCGCGATGCCGATGGCCACCCCCTGACCGTGGTGCGCGATCCGTTGCCCGAGGTGCTGCGCGGCGACCCAAGCCGCACCGAGGCGCTGATCGACGCCAGCCGCCACCAGTGGACTTACCGTGCGGGCGTGATCAGCTTTACAGCCGAGGACGCCCCCAGCGAGGCGCAGCAGGCCGAGGTCATGGACGCCTTCGAGCAGCTGGCTTTTGCCGGGCTGGACGGCGAGCAATACGCCATGCTTTGGGTCCGTCACAGCCACGAGGACCGGGTCGAACTGCACTTCTGTACCCCGCGCCTGGAGTTGACCACCGGTCGCAGCCTGAACATCGCACCGCCCGGCTACCAGGACGCCTTTGACAGCCTGCGCGACCTGATGAACCAACGCCACGGCTGGGCCGACCCGATGGAGCTGGAGCGCGCGCAGGAGGTGCGTGACACCATCGAGGCCCCGACCCGTGCCCAGGGCCGCGACGAGCTGCATGCTTGGATCCTCGATCAGATATCGATGGGTCTGATCGAGGATCGCGCCAGCATGGTCGAGGCGCTCACGGACGCGGGTTTCGGCCTGCCCCGAGCGAGCAAGGCCTACCTCACCGCGCAAGACCCCGAGACCGGCGAACGCTGGCGCCTGAAAGGAGAGATTTTCCATGAAGACTGGCAAGCCGACCCGGCTGAGCGAGAAATTGAACGCGGAGCTGGACACGATACGCCACGACTACGCCGCCTCGATGGCATCCCAGCTGGAGAGCTTCAGGAGCGATTTGTCGGTCATTGCGAGCGACGCGCGGCGTACCATCAAGAGCGATACGCTCCAATTCCTGAACGAGAGCAGGAGCTTGTTCGAGACGCGGACGGAGCAGATCAGGCTCTGGTTGACGATCTCCCCCTGGGTGATCTCGGGGCTGATCGTGACGGGGATCGCCTCGATGATGGCCGCGAGCTGGTTCTGGACGGTACAACTGACACGCTCGGAGCTGACGGAACTGGGCCTGACGCGGATCGACCGGGGGGAACAGACCTTGCTGATGCTAGACCCGGCCCGGACCGAGCTGAAGACCTGCACGCTGGCCGGGACACCGGTCATCTGCATCAAGACCAAGGAGGAATGAATGACGACGCCCCTCACAGCCTTGGAGCGCGACTTGCTCACCTGCGTCGAGCGGTTGGTGACGGCCTGCGAAACCTCAGCAGCGGAATTGAGCGGCTTGGAAGCGCGCTCGACGAAGAGGCTGCAAGCCCAGTTGGATGGTATCGCGGGCTGCGCGACGCTGCTGATACGCTCGCAGATCGCGTCAATGCAGGCGTTGCGTGGCTTGCTGAGCGAAGAAGCCACCTACAACGCGCTGGACGCGAAGTTGAACGAGAGTTTGAGCTTAGCGAAAGCCGCCGAGAAGAAGCTAAGGTAGAGCTAGAGGCGCGGGAACGGGAGACGGATTGGGGGCTCACGCTTTGAGCGTGGCGCCAAGTTATACATTGGCTCTTGCGGACAGTTTGCCATGCCGTGGTTTGGTGGATCGCGCCTTCCCGGGGCATGCGACAAAAAAGATCAAGAAGTGATCAAGAGTAAACAAAACGAGATTTTGTGTTTAGTCGGTTCCGGCATCTCAAAACTTGGTATTGGGCGTTGCTCTTAGGTTGTATTCCGCGTCATTATCAATGTCGGCATCAAGAATGGATCAAGAAACTCCGCTCTCTGCTTAGCTTGCCGAAAAGGTGCGAATCTGATAAATGATCCCAAATAGGGAGCGAATTAAAACTTGACGACTTGGGAACATTGGACTAGATAGACGATGAGAATCATTGCTCGACCGAAGTTGATTGCCTTCTCCAAACGCTTCCCAGACTCAAAGTCGCAGCTGGATGTTTGGTGGGCAGAAGCGCATCGCGCGACCTGGAAAACACCTGCGGAGATCAAAGCGCAGTATCGTAACGCGAGCATTCTGAAAGGCGGACGAGTGGTCTTCAATATTTGTGGCAACAAATATCGGCTGATTGTCAGATTCGACTACGAGAAGGGTATTGGATTTGTCCGGTTCCTCGGAACACACGAGGAATACGATCAAATCGACGCTGAGGGAGTTTGATTATGAGCGAGAATCATATCCGACCAATTCATTCAGAGCAGGATTACACCGACGCTCTTGCCCGCATAGAAGCGCTAATGGACCTCGATCGCTCTGAGGCAGAAGATGATGAGCTCGATGTGCTGGCGACACTTATCGAGGTTTATGAAGATCGTCACTTTCCAATGGATTCACCTGATCCAATCGAAGCAATCAAGTTTCGCATGCAGCAGCTCGAAATGAACCAGAGCGACTTGGCTCCAATTTTTGGAAGCCGCGCAAAAGCATCGGAAGTTCTGAGTGGAAAACGTAGTCTGACCCTCAAAATGATCCGGGCTTTGAATGAACATTTGGGCATTCCGGCCGATGTGCTGATACGAGATGGTGGCGCTCTACCTACCGCTCCGGCGGGAATCGATTTCGAACGCTTTCCCGTGATGCAAATGGCGAAACAAGGCTGGATCAAAAAAACGGCAGACATCAAGGATCGCACCGAAGAAATTGTTCAGAATCTGGTCGCATGCGTTGGGGGACAACAAGCGCTTCCACAGGCTCTATTTCGCCAAGGCGGAGGAACACGGGCTAATGCCAAAACAGATGTTCATGCTTTGCAAGCTTGGTGCTTGCACATACTGTGCAAGGCTCGAAAAGCAGGGTTGGAAGGTGTTTATGAACAAGGCTCTCTCGACCTCGATTTTCTTCGTGACTTAGCCCGCCTAAGCGAATTTGATGAGGGGCCGAAACTCGCCAAAGAGAGGCTAGCCAAGCAAGGCATTGCGCTAGTTGTTGCTTCGCACCTGCCAAAGACCTACTTGGACGGCGCGGCACTTTGGACAATAGATGGTGTTCCAGTTGTAGGCATGACGCTTCGATATGATCGCCTAGATAACTTCTGGTTCTGCCTCCTTCATGAGTTGGCCCATTTGGGGCGGCACTTCAATAATGGAGATGACGAAGTCTTCATCGATGACCTGCAACTTCGTGAACGCAACCATGAGCGTGATGATATCCGCGAACAGGAGGCTGACGAGTGGGCGCAAGAGGCTCTTATTCCCCAGGCGCTTTGGGAAGGCCATCCTGTGCGTTCGAGACCGAGTGTGCAGAATGTTCTTTCTCTTGCGCGGCAGGCGAAGGTTCATCCTGCTATCATCGCAGGCCGCATTCGCCACGAAAGACAAAACTATAGGCTGCTTTCGCAGTTTGTTGGCGCGAAACAGGTTCGTCCATTGCTGATGGAGGGTGCTGCTTAATGAATTTAGCGGGGTGCCCTGCAAGGCAACCCCGCTTTCACAATACGCCGAACGGACACAGGCGCATCCTGTTCGTCGTGACTCCGGAGACCGAAGCGCTCTTGTGGTGGTAGACAAGGGATAGACGGTTCGGGACTCCAGAGCAAATGTTTTAACAAGCGCCAAGGAGTACGCTGAATGGCTACTGTCAAGACCCTGACACCAGAACAGGTGTCAACTATCAAGGCTCGCCTTGCGCAAGGCGATTTTCAACATCGGATCGCAGCCGACTTCGATCTCAATCAGGGGCGCATCAGCGAGATCGCTACCGGGAAGCGTTTTGCGGACATCCCCTCCGCTGCTACGGAGGCGTCTTATGTCCGACAATCTGTTTAAGCCTGGTCAAAAAGCGCCGCGTTCCGGGCAGTATGAAATCACCGGCCCTCGTGGGGGTGGAACCGGAGTTGAACGCACCGTGACACGCAACGAACCTCTGCCGCCGCCAGAGCAGAAGGGTCAGAAGTATCGTTTGGTGGACCCCACAAAGCACCGGCGATCCAAATAACATTGGACCGCGGCCCAAGTTTCTTGGGCCGCGAGTGCCCGCTGCCTCAGATTCATTGAATTAAGCATAGTTACACTTGGCAGAAGGTACTCTCAAAGGTGCTTGATCGCCCATCTTTGTGCGGCGTTTCTATCAGCCGCGCCAATCTTCCGAAATGCCTCCTGTAGCCTCTTCTTAATAGCTGCCTCGGTGGTCCCGAGTCGCGCGGCCAATTCAGCGTTGGTTCGTCTCGGACCGAGCCCAGCCAAAGCCTCAGCCTGGCGGACAGTCAAACCATTCGGGAGTATTGGTCGCATGCTCTGTCCAACCACAGTTTGCGCTTTTACCTCAATGAGTTCGCTGGCTTCAGCCGAAAGCCTTTGCATCTGTACGCTATCTTCAAACTGGGCAGCCATACCAACTACCCCGCGTAAAAATGCCAGATTTTGTCTCGTTAATCGGGAAGCCAATCCAAGCTTATGAAGTTTCGCCCTAGTGCGTTTTCGCCAAACGCGCGATGGCTGCATCTTGTCATTAATTACAACGCCGGTGACCTCCATGCGTCCTTCCGATCCTGCAAACCGCGTTTTCTCCGGCTTTAGTTCGAATCCAGACGTCTCAACAGCTTCCCGCACATAATCAAGAAAAGTCGGGTCAATTCGTTGGTGCGAGCTGAAAGTCAGATCATCCGCGTAACGCGAGTATCGGTGGCCTGCCTCTTTGGCCAACCGCGACAACTGCTCATCTAGCTCGCGCAAAACCAAGTTGGCAATGGCTGGGCTTGTCGGCGCGCCTTGCGGTACACGGTCGTCTAGGCAGCACAACTCTGCAAGCATATCCGCCACATCGTCCTTGTAACCGAGCGAGACGAAGATATTGCGCACCTGGTTAATCGTTATCGACGGAAAAAACTGCTTGATATCAACGTTGAGAACGTGCTCCGCGCCAAAGTGGTACTCGGCGTTCTGTACGGCGCTTCGCCCCGCCACAAATCCGAATACATTCTCGGCGATCTCGACGTGATTCAGTATATTGTCCAAGATCCACCAGTGGACGACCTTAAGGTAGGTCCGCGGCGTATTAATCTCACGTTCGGTACCGTCCTTCTTCTTCAATGGGAATGAACGATAGTGCTTTCCTGGACGACGGCGAATAGAGAAAATTGTCTTGGGGCTGATACCGAGGAACAGCGGTAATGCGCCCGTGGTCAGTATGGGCGGCAACCCAAGCTCACGAAACCGCGCGGCTTCTTCATCGGGAAAGACACCGTGCTCTGCCCGAAGAATCTCTTCGAGGTGGGCAAAATCCTTTGGGAAGTAGTATGAGCGAGTTGGCATCTACAGCAACTTCCAGTCTCTGAAGTGAAGACTGCCTTGAGCGCGTGGCCTAGGTCGAAGAGGCGTTTTGGCGGCAAGGTCCGGCAAAATGCCTCTTCGACCTAGGCCACGAGCCCCTATAAACCAAACCTGAACAACGGCTCGCCGAAACAGCGAACAAGCTGAACGCGACACCAACTCGCACATCATTTGTACCTCCTTCGCTGGGCTTTCATCAAGAACAATCGCCGGTTGTCGATAGAACGTTCTAGGCCCTCACGGCGTACAATCTGCTTGCCCTTCGGTGTCATGAAATACACGCCGCGCTTTACAGGTATTACGAGATCATTTTCCCGGGCGTCCGAGTGTGCCTCACGAAGTTTATTGTTTTCGTTCAACCAACTAGAAAGCTCCTTACCGAGCAGCTTCGCAGAATAGTCTTCTATGTCTTGAATCCTAGCTGGCTGAATAACCGCCAGGATTGAAAGGTAGGCAAAAAGAGGGTCAATGGTTCTCATCGGCCAGTTATCCTTCTCGCGGCGCGTCTCCTAGCTCGAGCGGTCACAAAAGGTTCGACGTGTGTCCAGCATTGATCTTTGTCAGCGTAATCAATGAATTCAACATTTGCTCCGTTCTCTCTGGCCTCGATGATTGGCCCAGTGTTCATGTAATTTTCGTGGGTCTGATACTGTGCATCAACGATGACCAGCATCTTCCTGCAAATGTCTTCGTCATGGCAAAATGAGCCCAGCTCAAGGAATGAACCTGGGCTACTTGGCAACATTACAACTGCGTCGGTCCTACGTGATTTAGCATGATCGAATTCGGCCAATGCCGCGTTGTTTTGGTCGCCAAGTAAGGGCGCGGTAGCACCGATGAGCTTCTCATATTCACCTAGAGTCACGTGCCAACCGGCATTGGTGAGCTTGTGAAAAAGGAAGTAACGCAAAACTGCCGCCGTATTTCGCGAGTTCTTTCTAGGCGCTTTGTTAATATTTATGAAAGGACCGGCCAAGAATGCCACCCGTTCAAGCCCAGAGGCCCTTTGCGCATTTCTGAGAAGCTCCTCTTCGAGAAGCTGTTCCACCTGCAGAGGAGGGATGTTTCCCGTCATGCTGCGTACTTGCCCTCGTCAACGAGTTCGGCTTGGCCAAGAGCGGCCAGACTTTCCAGAAGTGGCTTCACGCTTGTTGTCCGTGCGCGCATAAAGCGGCGGGCGATTTGGTCGGGAGTGGCTTCGCCCATCTCGTTAAGCGCTTCGCGAACAGCGGCGATCTGGTCGGGGAGGGTTTTGGGCCAAGGGGCTTTTTCGACTTTGGCAGCGACACCGAGGTCCATGTCCTTGGTCTTGCCCTTCGCGGCCACGCGGCCTTCGGGGTTCTGGTAGTCGGGGCGGAGCCAGCGGATGTGACCGCGCGCCTCTTCCTCGGCGCGTTCCTTGTTCAGGGCGACAAGCCGGAAGAGGATGTCTTCGTCACTCAGGTCCACAGGCCAGCCATAGGCCTCGGCCACGGCAGCGTCGATCTGGTCGTGCAGGTCCTTGAGGATGCCGATCAGGCCCTGATCGTAAATCTCGCGATCCTTGCCCTCGATGGTTTCTCCGGCGCGGAGCTTCTCCAACACGTTGTACATCTGGGTCAGGGTCAGCTTGGGGTGGGCGGCCTGTTGGCGCTTGCGATGGGCATCGAGGTCTTCGCCTAAGGCGCGGAGGTGGGTGCGCTGGTCGTCGGTGAGGTCAGGGAAGGAAAAAGTGTTAAAGCAGTCCGTATGGTTGTATGTGGGGTCGTTGCCGACACCGAGCATACCGCCCACGGCGAAAGCGTAAGTCACGTGGTGTTTGGATGACAACACAGCCAGGTGGCTGGGGTCTTCACTAGCAATAACAACTACTTTGCTTTCGCTGATTACGTCTTTGTTGACAAAGGAAAAATTGCGATACTTCGCAGTTCGAGTTGTGCCAATGTAGCGCTCTAAGCCATTGGTAGCGTTTCTAAAGTTTTGATGTGTGCGGCCGAACCAGTGCCAATTTTCCTTCCTCCACGGGTCGGAGTTTTCGTCTCGTTCTGGCTTTACATTGTCACGCAGGTGTTGGAGCGCTTCCGGAAATCTCTTGCTGATTTCGTCGCGGCTGAGCGGATAAAAATCATACGCTCTGCGATAAGCTTTGCCATCTTTGAGATCGGCTCCGTTGATATAGACACGGAGGTAGCTTTCTATGTCTGGGTACTTATTGAGGACTGGTTCCGCTTCTGCTTCTTCGAGGATGAATCCTTGACCGTTAAGCTGCATACCCTTGATCGCCAAGCCTTCATTTGCGTTCAGTTTTGCCGTGCCGAGAACGTCTGCACCAATCTTCAAGTTTGCAAAAATCTTGCCAACCTGGTGGTCGAAAGTAACCGCCCTGCCATCGGCCTCGTTTTTCTCTTTACTCTCTAAGGACACGTTGAGCAGACGACCCGGGCGACGGCCCGCCGCGCCAACCGTCATCGCGATCCGCACGGCAGCGCCGTAAAGAGTATCGACCCAAGGGTGATCCGGTATCGCAAAGAGCAGGGAGAGCGCTTTCTTAGGATCGTTCAAATGCGGCTCCAAAACCCGGCGATTAAAGGTCTGGCGCAGGGAGTTTGTGGTGATCAGGCCGAATCGGCGGGTGCCTTTGCCCGTCTTGGCATTGAACGCCCGCGTGGCCAGCGCGGCCTTTTCCCACCAGAACATGACCAGATCGGCGCTTTGCGGCATCTTTGGATAGGCTTTCCACAGCGCCTCGACATATCCGTCACCGAGGTTGTCTCGCAGGCGAGAGGCCCCAATAAACGGCGGGTTGCCGACGATGAAATCGGCATGCGGCCAGACCGTCGCATTGGGCTTAGCATAGTCATAGACCTGCACACGCGCGTTGGGATCTGGCACTTCCTCCCCGGTTACCGGGTGGCGCATGGTGGTGACACCATCCCAGCGGGTGACGGTCGTGCCGTCTTCATCCATGCGTTCTGTCCGATCCGCCCATTCCAGCACGGCATCGCCTTGTCGGATGTTCTTGAAGTCGCGCAGCACAGGTTCGGAGGGGGCGGCGTTGCCATAGGTGCGGAAATGCCATTGCAGGTAGCCGATCCACAACACCAGCTCGGCCACGTTTGCGGCCCAGGGGTTCAGCTCGATCCCAAGGAATTGGTGCGGGTCCACGGTGATCAGGGGCCGCGTGTCACCCAGATCGTGCATGAGCGATGTGACTTCGCCCTCAAGCCGCTTCATCATTTCCAGCGCGACATAGAGAAAGTTGCCCGAGCCGCAGGCGGGGTCCAGCACGGTGGTTTCGCACAGCCGCGCGTGGAAGTCGCGGACGAGTTTGAGTGCGTCGTCGGTTTTGCCGTCCTCGGTTAGGCGCTGCACGGCGGTCTGCACGTCGCGCCAGTCTCCCCGCAGGGGTTCGATGATGGTGGGCGTGACGAGCCGCTGCACGTAAGCGCGCGGGGTATAGTGCGCGCCGAGTTTGTGGCGCTGACGCTTGTCGAGGGCACGTTCGAGGAGCGTGCCGAAAATCGCCGGTTCGACCTGTTTCCAGTCTGCCTCCGCCGCTTCGATTAGGAGGTCCAACTGCAGGTTGTTAAGCGGCAGCGCCGAGGGGTCCTTGAACAGACCGCCGTTGAACCGTTTGACCTTGGTCAGCAGCGCATGTGCGTATTCGCCCTTGTCCATGGCCTGCCACAGCCCCGCCAGCGCGTGTTTGGCATCCTCCGGGTGACCGCGAAGCTTGTAAAGTAACTCTGTGAAACTGCCCCGTGGGATTAGATCCACATCCTCGGCAAACATCGAGAATAGGCAGCGCATTAGGAAGCGGGCAACGGTCTCGCTGTCGTGGCCCTGCCCTTCGAAGCTTTTGCCCAGCTCGGCAAGGTGTGCGGCAATGTCGCGCGTGACCTCAGCGGCCTTAAGCGAGGGGTCGAGGCTATACGGATCGGTCCAGATTGTGCAAAGGAGGTCCCGTATTTCGTCCTTGCGCAGGTCTTCGAGATAGATGCGATAGCGATTGCCGTCCGGGAATTGGTTGTAGCCCTGCCCCTGCCTGGAGAAGTCGGCATAAAGCTCTATCACGTGGCCCACGTCCACGATCATTAGAAAAGGAGGCCAGCCGTCGCCCCGGGCAACGGCGCGGGCGTAGTTGTCAGCCTGGTTGCGGGCTTTGAGCATAGTGTCGTCCCAGGCGGCAGTACCCCGCACGCCATGGCCGGTACGCTTCTGAGCCCGCGGTTGGGTGCCAGTTACAAGATCAGAAGGGCGATTTTTCTTCTGGTTCACACCTTGCTTGGTTTCCAACACGAAATGTCCGGCACGGTACACGTCGATAAAGCCAGTCGTTCGTTTATGCGTATGAGCAAACTTGATTGGTCGTTCGAACCGGTAATGGTCATTGCTGTCATCATCGGTAGCCGGATTGGGCCTTTCGAGACCCAACAGTTCGGTCAGCTCGATCACGAACAACTGGTAATTAGCATGTTCGCTACCGCCAGTGTCTTTCCAGCGGGAGATAAATTCATCGATCCTGAAGGCATCACTCATAGAAAATCAACTACTTGGCGCGAGACCGCGTTCATTCAAAAAAAGTTCGATAGAGGCGGCCTCGATCAATTGAGCTTGGGCATCGCGTTTCGCAGTCACCATTTTCTCGATTACAGCGCAAACAGAAAATGCAGCCAGACCCGGTAGAAACCACGACCAAGTCGTTAGCGGCATTTGCCCACCCGTCAAAACGCCCTGATAGAGCGGCCAAATGAAAAATAGTAGTGCGAGCGCGCCGACGCGCCTAACCGGCTTCATTTTTTCTTCGGCCTCTACGGCCAAACGATTGTGAGATTCTAGAAGTTCGCGCTCCCACTCCAAGAATTCGTCAAAGACTTGTCCAGCGAGATAATGTCCGCAGCGGCAATAGTCGCGCGTGATGTACTCAACCTGCCCACAATCTGCACAGCGGATCGCGTTGATGCTGTCAGCATTTGGACGCAAGCGTTTTTTGCGTCCTCCAACCCTTGTATCATCGTCGGGCCCACAAACATCTTCCAAAATGCGTTCAGTATCGCGACTGAGCCGCAGCTTGCGTGGACGGAGCTCGAGTACGTCGTCAGGAAGTTCTTCTCTCAGCATCAGCTTATTAGCCTCAAAACACTGTCAATTCTTGTTATGTCCGGTGCACTACTTTCATTCGCCAATGCATCGGTGTTAAGGATTTCGTCGAAAAGGAACATGATGGCGTCCCATTTCTTTTCCGGTGTCACATTCAAATCTCGATCAATGATCCGCCTCTCTACGGCGATACCGATCCTGCGATAGGCGGTCGCGATCTCTTCGTGCCGACGGCTCTTTCCGTCTTCGGAATCTCCTTCGAGCATCCAAAGAGGGTCGACATCGAACTTATCGTAGATTTCCAGAAGCAATTGCGCGGTCAGGTCACGCTGGCCACGTTCGTAGTTCTGGTAGGCGCTTCGGCTGATGCCAAGCGCGTGCGACATCTCCTCTTGGGAGAGGCGCGCCATATTTCGTACTGCTGCAAGGCGATGCCCAAGGCCAGAAACAGCCATTTTCAACTTTCGTTTGTATTTGCGTTGACCTCGTTTGTAGTCAATTGTATCACCAATGGATACGAACGATGGCGAAGCGCTTGATTCATGCAGTTTCAGCGTAGTTTTGTTTCATTCTGGACGCAAAGCGTTTTCTTTCGCTTCAGTTCGTGAGCAACGACGACAGGAGGCGAAGCGTGGGAAAGCTGCTTGAAACCCCCAAGGAACTGGCCGAGCGTGTGGGCATACCTGTGTCCAACGTGCGCTATCTGATCCGCGAAGATATGCTGGATCACATCTTCACTGCACCAGGTCGTCGCAATCCTAAAATCCCTCGGGGCGCATGGGAGCGGTACGTCGAAAAATTCACTGTGAAAGCAGCAAGCGAGAGGCCAAATGTGGCCTCCGATGCGAATTGAGTGAGTAAGGGAAGAACCGATGGCAATGCCCCGCGCGACGCTGACACAGAGCGAGTTGACACGATACCTTAAAGCCTACCGGGACGCGGGCATACCGGTCGTACGGTCCGAGATCAGCCGTGACGGCAAGGTCGTGATCTACAGCACCGAGAGGCAGACCGACGAGGTCAACAACCCATGGGACCGCCCGTGAAACGTCGCAAGCAGTTTCCCGGCGCGACGGCCTATTTCGATCGGCACGGGAAGCGGCGGTGGCGGTTTCGGAAGGGTGGGTTTTCCGCGGAGCTGGGGAGCGATTACGGGTCGGAGGAATTCGTCCGACGCTATGAGGATGCAATAAACGGGCACAAGACACGCGGCTTGATCGGGGCGGACAGGATCAAGCCCTACAGTGTCAGCCAGCTTGTTGCGCTCTGGTATCGCTCGCCGGAGTTCCTCGATCTCTCGCCAAGCACGCAGAAGGTTTACCGTGGGATTGTCGAAAAATTCCGGGAGGAGCATGCCGACAAGCCAGTGCGATTAATGCAACGGCGGCATGTGCAGACGATTCTGGCCGAGAAGGCAGAAACTCCGACGGCAGCAAACAACCTGCGCAAGCGGCTGATTCAGTTGATGGATTTCGCGATCACGCTGGATTGGCGTGGCGACAACCCGGCGCGGGCAACGAAGCCGTTTCGTGTGAGTAGTGACGGCTTCCACACTTGGGACGAGGACGAACTGGCGCAGTACTTCAAGGTCCACCAGCCCGGAACACTTGCGCACACGGCAGTTACGCTGATGCTCTATACAGGCGCGGCGCGGGTCGACGCGGTGAAGTTGGGGCCGAAGAACATCCGAAACGGTAAAGTCGAATATCGGCGGCAGAAGACGCAGCGGTCAGGCGGGGTCCTGGTTTCCGTGCCGATTCACCCGGACTTGGCCGAGGTTATAGGCAACTTGCCAAAGGACCGACCCTTCCTGGCCACCCAGAAGGGCACCATGCGTTCAGCCGGTGGCCTAGGCAATCTTATGCAGCGATGGACGGAAGAAGCAAAACTGCCCCAGTGTTCTGCCCATGGACTTCGCAAAGCATGCGCGCGCCGTTTGGCCGAGGCCGGGGCCACTGCTCATGAGATCGGCGCGGTCACGGGCCACAAAACGCTGGCCCTCGTGCAGCGCTACACCGAGGCCGCAGGCCGCGAAGGCATGGCCGATTCCGCCATTGAGAAACTGATTGCCCGCCCAAATGGCGAGCGCAATTGGGCGAACCCTTCCAAGAGGTTCGTCAAATTTGGCGACAACCCCAAGAAGGGAAAGGACAAATTATGAAAAGTGGTGAGCCGTGCAGGATTCGAACCTGCGACCCACTGATTAAAAGTCAGTTGCTCTACCAACTGAGCTAACGGCCCACTCTTTTGTCTGGATCTTCTCGATCCGTGGCGCTCTCTAAGGCATTTTCCCAACTGGGTTCAAGGCCTTTTTTGCACCTCGTTTCGCCAACAATTTCTTGCGTTTCGGCGTCCCGATAGGCGGCCTACTTAGGCAGGTGGCGCTGGGGGGTCAACCCCTTTTTTGAGGAATTTGCACTGCGGGCTGGATTCCCGTCCTGCGCAACGCTATATGCCCGCCATGCAACAAGATCCAAACACCGGTTTGCCCTTCATGAAGATGCACGGGCTGGGCAATGACTTTGTCATTGTGGACGCCCGCGCGCAGTCCGCCGAAATTTCCCCTGCGCTGGCAAAGGGAATCGGTCACCGGCAGTTTGGTGTTGGATTTGACCAATTGGCCGTTATCGAAAACGGCGAATCGGATGCGCATCTGGTCTTCTACAATGCGGATGGGTCGACTTCGGCCGCCTGCGGAAATGCCACACGCTGCATTGCGCGGTTTCTGATGGAAGAAACCGGAAAATTAGCCCTGACCCTGACAACAGAGCGCGGGACGCTCTACGCGCAGGATGCAGGCGACGGCCTGACGTCGGTCAACATGGGGCATCCTCAAACCGATTGGCGCGACATACCTCTGGCCGAGGATGTAGACACCCTGGAACTGCCAATCGAAGGTGGACCGACGGCCACGGGCATGGGCAACCCGCACTGCACATTCTTTGTCGAAGATGCCGACGCCATTCCCCTGACCGAGTTCGGCGCGCGCTATGAACATCACCCGCTTTATCCCGAACGCACCAATGTGCAGGTGGCGCATGTAATCCGACCGGATCACATCCGTATGCGCGTATGGGAACGGGGTGTGGGCATCACTTTGGCCTCGGGCTCATCGTCCTGCGCAACTGCGGTGGCGGCTGCACGTCGCGGCCTGACGGAGCGCAATGTACAGATTGAACTGGATGGCGGTACGATCTGGATTGATTGGAAAGACGACGGTGTCTGGATGACCGGCCCGACCTGCCACGTCTTCTCGGGTACCCTGACACCTGAGTTCCTGAGGACGCTTGGATGAGCATCCCTAAATTCACCACCCTGGGCTGCCGCCTGAACGCCTATGAGACCGAGGCGATGAAGGAGTTGTCGCAGCAGGCGGGCCTGTCGAACGCGGTCGTGGTGAATACCTGCGCCGTCACGGCCGAGGCCGTCCGAAAGGCCCGGCAGGAAATCCGCAAGCTGCGCCGCGAAAACCCCGATGCGCGGCTGATCGTAACCGGTTGCGCCGCCCAGACCGAACCCGAAACCTTCGCCCAAATGGACGAGGTCGATGCCGTTATCGGCAATACCGAAAAGATGCAGCCCGACACTTGGAAAGGCATGGCCGCCGATTTTATCGGCCAGACCGAAGCGGTTCAGGTCGACGACATCATGTCCGTGACCGAAACCGCTGGCCACCTGATCGATGGCTTCGGCACCCGCTCGCGTGCCTATGTGCAGGTTCAGAACGGCTGCGATCACCGCTGCACCTTCTGCATCATTCCCTATGGCCGCGGAAACTCGCGCAGCGTCCCCGCGGGCGTGGTGGTGGATCAGATCAAGCGGCTGGTGGACCGAGGCTATAATGAGGTGGTGCTGACCGGCGTAGACCTGACCTCATGGGGCGCAGACCTGCCAGCACAGCCCAAGCTGGGCGATCTGGTGCTGCGCATCCTCAAGCTGGTGCCGGACTTGCCGCGCCTGCGGATCAGCTCGATCGACTCGATCGAAGTGGATGAAAACCTGATGCAAGCCATCGCCACCGAGCCGCGCCTGATGCCCCACCTGCACCTGTCGCTGCAGCATGGCGACGACCTGATCCTGAAACGGATGAAGCGCCGCCACCTGCGTGACGATGCTATCCGCTTTACTGAAGAGGCCCGCAAGCTGCGCCCAAACATGACCTTTGGCGCGGATATCATCGCAGGTTTCCCCACCGAAACAGACGCCCACTTCGAAAACTCGCTGAAACTTGTCACCGACTGCGACCTGACGTGGCTGCACGTCTTCCCCTATTCCAAACGCGAAGGCACCCCGGCCGCCCGCATCCCGCAACAGATCAATGGCAATGTCATCAAAACGCGCGCCGCCCGACTGCGCGCCGCCGGGGACGCTCAGGTCGCCAAGCATCTGACCGCCCAACTGGGCAAAACCCATCACATTCTGATGGAAAACCCCACCATGGGTAGAACCGAGCAATTCACCGAAGTCACCTTCACCACCCCTCAACCCGAAGGCCAGATCGTCACCGCCACGATCACGGATCACACCGGTAGCCAACTCAAAGCCTGATCCGCGCTTCATCTGGCCAAAAATATCCCGGGGATGAATTGGCCGCAGGCCAAGAAGGGGCTGGCCCCTTTATCCCGCCCTCAACGAAAAACCCCCGCTACCGGATGGCGCGGGGGTTCAAATTTCTAGCTGTCGAAAACCTCAGACGGTCTTCTTGCCTTTTACACCAGCCCACAAACGCTTGTTCACAAGGTACAGCAGGACCGACAGAACAGACAGGAACAGCACGCCGACAAAGCCGGAATACTTACGCTCCATCATCTTCGGCTCGGCAGTCCACATCAAGAAGGCCGCAATATCCTCGGACATGGCTTCGACGGTGGCCGGATGACCATCCGCGAATTCTACCTGATCTTCGGACAGCGGAGGCGCCATCGAGATCCAGCCGCCCGGGAAGGCTTTGTTCTCATAAAGAACGGTGCCCGCCTCTTCCTTTTCCTCACCGGTGTAACCATCCAGCAATGAGGCGATGTATTCCGCACCACCCATACCTTTGAACAGTTGGTTGATCCCCAGACCATAGGGGCCGTGGAAACCGGCACGGGCCTTCGCCATCAGGCTCAGGTCAGGCGCGCCAACACCGTTGTTCGCCGGGAAGTGGTCAGTTGGGATGGCCGGGCGGAAATCGTCCAGCTCAGGATCGAACACTTCGAAGTTACCCGCCGCATAGGCGATGACTTCTTCTTCCGAATATCCCAGCGCTTCGAGATCACGCAAAGGTACATATTGCAGGCCGTGGCAGGCCGCACAAACCTCGGTATAGATCTGAAGACCGCGCTGAAGCTGATGCTTGTCCCAGGTACCAAACGGCCCTTCGAACGAGAAGTGGAAATCCTCGATATGCTGCTCGCCGCCACCTGCCGCGAAGGACGCAGCAGGGGTAAGAGCCAAAGCAAACGCGGCACCGATTGCAAGTTTCTTGAACATGTTTCCGGTCCCTCTTCTTACTCGGCCGGCGTGGCGTCGGCGTCAGCCTTGCCATAATGCGCGTTGAAGTCTTCTTCGATGGTTTCCGGCTGGGCATCGGGTTTTTCGATAACACCCAGGATCGGCAGGATCACGAAGAAATAGGCGAACCAGTAGGCGGACGCGATCAGCGAGAAAGTCGCATAAGGCTCTTCTGCGGGCATCGCACCCAGCCACATCAGGGCAAAGAAGTCGATGATCAGCAGGTAGAACCACCACTTGAACATCGGACGGTATTTGCCCGAACGCACGGTCGAGGTGTCCAGCCACGGGGCCAGCGCCATCGCCAGGATCGCACCGAACATCGCCAGAACACCAAAGAACTTGGCGTCGATGATGCCACCAGTGATGAAGCTGGCGAATTGCACAACCCAGACCTCACCGGTGAAGGCACGCAGGATCGCGTAGAACGGCAGGAAATACCATTCAGGCACGATGTGTGCAGGCGTGACCAGCGGGTTGGCCTCGATGTAGTTGTCCGGGTGGCCCAGATAGTTCGGCATGAAGCCGACAATCGCCCAGAACACGACCAGGATCACGGCAAGCGCAAACAGGTCCTTGATCACGAAATACGGCCAGAACGGCAGCGTGTCTTTCTCGGCCTCGGCTTTCGAACCACGGCGCACTTCAACACCCGTGGGGTTGTTGTTGCCGGTGGTGTGGAAGGCCCAGATATGCACGATCACCAGCGCCGCAATCACGAACGGCAGCAGATAGTGCAGCGAGAAAAAGCGATTCAGCGTGGCGTTATCCACCGCCGGTCCGCCCAGCAGCCAAGTCTGGATCGCGTCACCCACAAACGGGATCGCGCCAAACAGACCGGTAATCACGGTCGCACCCCAGAAGGACATCTGACCCCAGGGCAGAACATAGCCCATGAACGCGGTGCCCATCATCATCAGGTAGATCAGCATCCCGATGATCCACGTGATCTCACGCGGGGCTTTGTACGACCCGTAAAACAGGCCACGGAAGATGTGGATGTAAACCGCAACAAAGAACAGCGACGCGCCGTTCATGTGCAGGTAACGCAGCATATAACCGCCATTCACGTTGCGCATGATGTGCTCGATGCTGGCAAAGGCCAGATCAACATGCGGGGTGTAGTGCATCACCAGAACGATCCCGGTGACGATTTGCAGCGCCAGGCAAAACGCCAGGACGATGCCCCAGATCCACCACCAGTTCAGGTTCTTGGGGGTGGGGATCATGATGGTGTCGTAAATCAGGCCGACGATTGGCAGGCGGCTGTTCAGCCACTTCTCGCCGTTTGTCTTCGGCTCGTAATGATCGTGGGGAATTCCGGACATCTGGGTCTCCCTTAGCCGAGTTTGATGGTGCTGTTGTCCGTCCACTCAGCGGGCGGGACAGGCAGGTTTTCAGGCGCGGGGCCTTTGCGGATACGACCGGCAAGGTCGTAGTGCGAACCGTGGCAGGGGCAGAACCAACCGCCAAAGTCACCGGCATCGCCCAGTGGCACACAGCCAAGGTGTGTACAGACGCCCATCTGAACCAGCCACGCACCGGGTGCCTCGCCCTCCGGCGAGGGCATCACGCGGTTTGCGTCCGTCGCTGGCGCATCGGCCGGTTGGTTGAAGTTGCGTGCCAGCGGATCGGGCAGCGAATCAACGCCTTCGGCGTCCTGTTCCTTCGCCTCTTGGATCTCGGCACCGGTACGGTGACGGATAAAGACGGGTTTACCCAGCCACTTGACAGTCAGCTGTGTCCCCGGCTCAACGCCGCTTACGTCCACACGGATCGAGGACAGCGCCTGAACGTCTGCCGAGGGGTTCATTTGGTTGATCAGGGGCCATACGGCTGCACCCGTCGCAACGACACCTGCGCCGCCAGCGACGTAGTAGAGGAAATCTCTGCGGGTGCCTTCGTGGTCTTCTGCGTGGGACACGAGGTTTTCTCCGATTCCGGCGCCCGGAGGATACCGGGCAAACATGCATCAGCACCGCATCAAAGCGGCGTCTCATCGCGGCTATCTAGCCGGGAGAAATCGGTTCGTCCAGCGGTCATAGGCGCGCACTACGCCGCATCTGGGCATTCATGTCACAACGTAACCCTGAATTTTCAAGCCTCGGGGGGATTTTTGGCAGGATTCCCGCTGATCGTCGCGCGTTCGTCGAAATGTGATTCGGATCAGCAGGATGCGGTGACAACCGATGTGCACAAGGGTACCAGATCCGCTGCACCCCGCGTCGAATTGCAAAGTTTAGGTCAGAATTAGCCACAAAAATTCTACTTTTGCGTGATTTCGATCTCCGTAAATATCAGATCAAAAATAGATATTCTCAAAATCCTTGAAACGCATCATTTCGATTGCACTTTTAACGCGAATGCATAAAGGCGCAGGGAAAAGCCACCGTTAACAGGACGCCTTTCATGCCAAACCTATCTGTACCCATTCTGACCTTTGCGCTGCTTGCGTCGACTCAGGCCTTAGCTGCCGGTGACCCGGCGCGGGGCGAGACACTCTATTTTCGCTGTTCGTCCTGTCACGCGATAATCAAGGGCGGCGAAGTTCTGGTCAAAGGTGGCATCACGGGGCCGAATCTCTATGGCGTTGTCGGCCGGGCAGCAGGAACCGAGAACGATTACCTGAACGGAAGCGAACGGCTACCCGTTGGTCTTTTCACCGATGACATGATCCGATCTGGTCAGGAAGGCTTGATCTGGACCGAAGAGAACATCGCAGCCTACTCCAAAGACCCGATCGGTTTCATTCAGGATTTCCTGAACGACGAAAAAGCGCGCCCCAACATGAGCATCAAGCTGAAGGAAGGTGCTGAAGATATCGCGGCCTATCTCGCGACTTTCTCCAACTAACCCCTGGTCTGGTCACGCGTCGCGCATCAGCGTGGCCAGCCATCCCAACTCGACGCCGAGCCCGCCTTCAACCCGTTCAGCCGCCGCTTCGCGCGCCTCGTCGGGTTTGTTCTGGTTCAGCTTCCAGGTTCCCTGAATATCGTCGACATACATCCGGCAGGGCACGATCATCCTTAGCATGCGATCCAGCGCATCGGGCGACATCTTGTCAGCGGTCCATGCGGGCTTGGGTAAAAGCCGCTCTTCATAAAAGGCCGATTGTCGGTCCAAAAGACCCCGCAACTCGGCCTGAGGGCGCTTTTCAATCCGCCCAGTCAGATGCACGGCGACATAGTTCCATGTAGGAACCTGATCTGCCAGACCGTACCAATCCGGAGAAATATACCCATCCGGCCCGGATACCGCGATACGCCCAGCGCGCGGGGCGGTTAGGGTGCGCAGGATCGGATTCGACCGCACCAAATGCAGTTCGACCATTGAACCATCGGAACTCAGCAAAAACGGCACATGGCTGATCAGGGGTGCGTCATCAGTGGACAGCGCCAAAACCCCAAAGGCCCGGTCACGGGCAAAGTTGATGTGGCGGGTACGGTCTTCGGCGCGGAAAGCCGGATTTGGGTGCATGGCATCTCTCCTGACGGAACGACTTGCAGATTCGCTTGGTCCTTGGCAAGGTTTGCCTCGTTCTCAGGGCGGGGCGGAATTCCCCACCGGCGGTATGCGGGCCATGACCCGTAAGCCCGCGAGCGGCCCCGGAATCTTCGGGGTGACAAGCAGATCTGGTGAGAAACCAGAGCCGACGGTTACAGTCCGGATGGAAGAGAACGTGCAGCGCGCCAATTGGCGCGGCTGCTCGTGATCGCCTTGGGTGACGTGTCTGTTTACGAAGGAGATCACAATGACACACACCCGCTATGCTTTCGTCAAAGCCAACTGGCATTCCGATATTGTCGATCAAGCGCTGGAAGGATTCCAACAGCTTATCCCCGCTGATCAGATTGACGTCTTCGACGTGCCCGGCGCGTTCGAGATGCCGTTGCTGGCCCGCGACCTGGCCCAAACCGGCAAATATGCCGCCATCGCCTGCGCCGCTTTCGTGGTGGATGGCGGTATCTACCGACACGACTTCGTGGCGCAAGCCGTAGTCGACGGCCTCATGCGCGCCGGGCTGGACACGGGCGTTCCTGTCCTGTCAGTCTCGCTGACGCCGCACCAATATCAGGAAACCGACCACCATAATGCGATCTACCGCGCGCATTTCGTGGAAAAGGGCCGCGAGGCAGCGCAAGCCGCGCTCAAAATCAGTAAAACCCGCGCTGCACTTTTAGAACCGGCCTGACCCTTCTTCTGTTCAAAAATACTTCGGGGGAATCGCGGCTTGCCGCGATGGGGGCAGCGCCCCCTCCCCGCGCTCCAAACGCAAATCCGCTTGAGGCCCAAGGCTCTCCCCGCTAATCACAACCCTCAAAGGAGCACGCCCCATGTCGATGAACAGCTTTGGACACCTCTTCCGCGTCACCACCTGGGGTGAAAGCCATGGCCCCGCATTGGGGGCGACAGTGGACGGGTGCCCTCCCGGGGTCACCATTGACGAAACTATGATCCAGCACTGGCTGGACAAGCGGAAGCCGGGGCAGAACAAATTCACCACGCAAAGGCGCGAGCCGGATCAAGTGAAAATCCTGTCCGGCGTGTTCGAAGGCCAAACCACTGGAACGCCCGTACAGTTGATGATCGAGAATACCGATCAACGCTCCAAGGACTACGGCGACATCATGGACAAGTTCCGTCCGGGTCACGCCGATATCACCTATTGGCAGAAATACGGCATCCGCGACTATCGCGGCGGTGGGCGCAGCTCGGCTCGCGAAACCGCATCGCGGGTCGCGGCCGGAGGGCTAGCGCGCGAGGCGATCAAACAGATCGCGCCCAACGTGCAGATCACCGGCTACATGACCCAGATCGGCCCGCACAAAATCGACCGTACCAATTTCGACTGGTCGCAGATTGAACAGAACCCGTTCTGGACCCCCGATGCCCAAGCTGCTGACGATTGGGCAGCCTATCTGGACGATCTGCGCAAGTCCGGCAACTCGGTCGGTGCAATTGTCGAGGTGGTGGCGCGCGGCGTTCCCGCTGGGATCGGCGCACCGGTTTATGCCAAGTTAGACACTGATCTGGCCGCCGCGATGATGTCGATCAACGCCGTCAAAGGGGTCGAGATCGGCGAGGGTATGGCCGCCGCCGAACTGACGGGTGAGGCCAATGCCGATGAGATCTTCATGGGTCAGAACGGCCCGCAATACAGTTCAAACCACGCGGGCGGCATATTGGGCGGCATCTCGACCGGGCAGGACATCGTGGTGCGGTTTGCAGTCAAACCCACTTCGTCGATCCTGACCACGCGCAAGACGATCACCAAGTCGGGCGAAGAGACCGAAATCATCACCAAGGGCCGCCACGACCCCTGTGTCGGCATCCGTGCGGTGCCTGTGGGCGAGGCGATGATGGCCTGCGTGATCCTGGACCATTTACTTCTGCATCGCGGTCAGATTGGCGAGAACCGTGGACATATCGGCTGATCTGCGCCACCGGTTGCGCGGCATTGTCGTGCAACGCATGGAGACCGACCCGGCGCATGATCTGGCGCATCTGGACCGTGTCTGGGTGAACGCGCAGGCCATTTCGGACGAAACAACCAATATGCGCGTCCTGCTGGCGGCCAGCTATTTGCACGATCTGGTCAACCTGCCCAAGAACGACCCGGATCGCCACCTTGCGTCCCGTCGGTCCGCTGAAGAATCAGAGCCTATACTGGACAATTTCGGCTATACGCCCGAGGAAATCAAAGCCACGCGACACGCCATTGCAGCCCATAGTTTTTCCGCAAATATCCCCCCTGAAACCGCAGAAGCCTGTATTCTGCGCGACGCCGACAGGCTGGATGCGCTGGGGGCCATCGGTGTTGCGCGCAACTTCTCGGTTTCAGGCGCGTTGGGGCGGTCACTCTACGATCCGGCAGATCCATTTGCAGAATCCCGGTCACTGGATGATCTGCATTTCTCGGTCGACCACTGGAAGGTCAAGTTACTGAAACTTCCGGCAGATATGCTGACGAAACGCGGCAAGGCCCTTGCCCGAAAACGGGCCGAACGTATGATCCGCTTCCTGACCGAATTCGCCGAGGAAATCGGCCATCCGCTTCCGTCGGACTGGTCGCAACTAAATTCCACGCGTTGATCTTTGCCCGCCAAAGGCGCAGGGTCGCGCCGATGGCTGACCCCCTA
Source organism: Ruegeria sp. HKCCA5491 (assembly GCF_013034565.1). Taxonomy (NCBI): domain Bacteria; kingdom Pseudomonadati; phylum Pseudomonadota; class Alphaproteobacteria; order Rhodobacterales; family Roseobacteraceae; genus Ruegeria; species Ruegeria sp. HKCCA5491. Next base: position 21,250 of record NZ_WQGG01000006.1, on the reverse strand, counting down.
ACGTCAAACAAACCACTTCTGGCTGTGGCGCTGAAACTCAGCGCCCTGGTTCTGTTCACGTCGATGCAGGCCCTGGTCAAAGCCTTGTCTGACACCTTCCCACCCGGAGAAATGGTGTTTTTTCGCTCGCTCTTTGCCGTGCCGGTCATCATAGGCTGGCTGGCCTGGCGCGGAGAGCTTTCGCAAGGCCTTGTGGTCAAGAAGCCCATGGGCCACTTCTGGCGCGGTGTTTTGGGCACCAGCGCCATGGGGCTGACCTTTACCGGCCTCAGTCTGCTGCCCTTGCCCGAAGTTACAGCCATTGGCTACGCCACGCCGATCTTCACCCTGATTCTGGCTGCAATCATGCTGGGGGAACGCATTCGCATGATCCGTATCGGCGCCGTGGCTTTGGGACTGCTGGGGGTTCTGATCATGATCTGGCCGCGTCTGGGCGGCAACAACATGGACACGGCCGCCACAATCGGGGCGCTGTGCGTGTTGGCGTCGACCATGGCGCGGGCCTTTGTGCAAATACATATCCGACAATTAGTTCAAGTGGACCATCCTGCGGCAGTGGTCTTCTATTTCTCGCTGACGGCTACCCTTCTGTCTGCGTTAACCGCCTTTTGGGGGTGGACGATGCCAACGCTGGAACAGACTCTAATACTGGTCGTTATGGGCCTAACCGGCGGGGTCGCGCAGATTCTGGTGACCACGTCCTACAAGTTCGGACAGGCCTCAATGCTTGCGCCCTATGACTATACCACGATGCTATTTGCCGTATTGATCGGGTATATCTGGTTCGATGAACTGCCGACGCTGGTAATGCTGGGCGGGGCCGCACTTGTGATCGCCGGTAATGTGGTTGTCATCTTGCGCGAGCGCCAACTTGGGATTGGACGCGAAAAGGCGCGTCAGGCGACAGATCCCAAAGCCTGATCTTTACCTTTTTCGAACTTCACCTAATTTGGGGCCAACACCAAATAAGGGTCCCAAGATGAGCGACGCAGAAGATCACAAGGAAAAGATGCAAAAGGTGCAGGCAAAGCACCGCAAAAAGGTGTCCGAGGCCGTCGATCCCGGGCGCGGCTTGGTGCTGATCAACACAGGCAAAGGCAAAGGCAAGTCATCTGCCGCCTTAGGAGTTGTCATCCGCGCGCTCGGATGGGGTCAGAAAGTCGCCGTGGTGCAATTTATCAAGGGAAAGTGGAAAACCGGCGAGCGTCGCTTTTTTGAAGAGCGCGATTTGGTGACATGGCACACAATGGGTGAGGGCTTTACCTGGGATACGCAAGATCGTGAACGCGACATCGCCGCTGCCAATGCCGCGTTTGACAAGGCACGGGCGCTGATGGCCAGCGGTGACTATGACCTTGTGGTTCTGGACGAAATCAACATCGCCTTGCGGTATGAATATTTGTCAGTCGAGCAAGTGATTGATGGGCTGAACTCGCGATCAGACAAGACCAGCGTATTTCTGACTGGCCGGGACGCACCGCAAGCCCTGCGCGACTATGCCGATCTGGTGACGGAAATGACCGAAGAAAAACACCCGTTCCAAGCTGGGATAAAAGCCCAGCGCGGCGTGGATTTCTGAGGATTAGAACCGCATTGCAGCCCCCGACCACTGCCCGGGGGAATGCAAGGTTTCGATCAGATCGCTTTGGGCTTGGGGTTCAGCGTGACGAACCACAGTTCAGCATCAGAGCGAATTGATCGAACGCTCACTTGCAACACCGCCCAACCAAAGGGGCGATCTGCACCAGACCTCTAACCGTGGGCAAAGAAAAACCCCCGCAGTAGCGAGGGTTTTGGTTCTTTCAGGTTTTTCAGATCACGCGCGTACAAGCGACTCGTAATCCTGTGCAATCTCACGCGTGATATCACCGACTTCGAACGTGTAGTCGCCGATCTGACCAACCGGGGTGACCTCGGCGGCTGTGCCCGTCAGCCAGCATTGTTCAAAATCAGCCATCTCTTCGGGCATGATGTGGCGTTCGTGAACCTTGATGCCCTTGTCTTTCAGCATCTGGATCACGGTCTGACGAGTGATGCCGTTCAGGAAGCAATCGGCCAACGGTGTGTGAACCTCGCCATCTTTGACGAAAAACACGTTGGCACCGGTCGCTTCGGCGACATAGCCCCGGTAATCCATGAACAGTGCGTCCGAACAGCCCTTGGCCTCGGCCTTGTGCTTGGAGATGGTGCAGATCATGTACAGACCCGCAGCCTTGGCGTGAACCGGGATGGTTTCGGGGCTGGGGCGTTTCCATTCAGCGATATCCAGCTTGGCACCCTGCATCTTGGCATCGCCGTAATATGCCCCCCATGGCCACACAGCCACGGCCATACGTACTGGGTTCTTGGCCGATGCCACGCCCATGTCATCACCTGACCCGCGCCAGACCAGCGCCCGGATATAGGCGTCCTGCAACCCGCTGGCTTTCAACGCCTCTTCCTTTGCGGCTTCGATCTGATCGACCGTATACGGCATCGGGATATCCAGCGCCTCGGCCGAGGCGATCAGACGTTCCGAATGCTCACGGCTTTTGAAAATCTTACCGTTATAGGCACGCTCACCTTCAAAGACGGACGAGGCGTAGTGCATTGCATGTGTCAGGATGTGGACCTTGGCATCGCGCCATGGCACCAGTTCACCATCCAACCAGATGACACCGTCACGATCGTCATACCCCGCCATGCGCAACCTCCTGAATCGGGCTTGGTTTTTCAATTATTGCGCTAATTAAGTCCGAAGCGGACATAATGTTGCGCAAAAACTGCGATTCGATACCTGTCCACTCTTGGAATGTCAATAACGCTGACATAAACTCGGCCTTGAGTAACCAATGAGGCATGATATGTCCGACACCCGTCCCGCCCAGGTCTTTGGCGGTGAAAGCCTGTTGTTTCTGACGGATGAACAACTGCGGCAGGGTATCGAAGCCATGTTCTTCGCCTATCGCGGATTCACAGCGGACCCGGACCGCATCCTGTCAGAGCTGGCCTATGGCCGCGCGCATCACCGGGCCATCCACTTTATCAACCGAGCACCGGGGACGACCGTAAATAACCTGCTGGCGATTCTCGGTGTTACCAAACAGTCCTTGAACCGCGTCCTGCGCACCCTGATTGACGACGGCCTGGTGGAAAGTCGCGTTGGAACAGTGGACAAACGTGAAAGACACCTATTCTTAACCGATAAGGGAGAGGAGCTGGAGGCCAGATTGTCCGAAGCCCAACGCGTACGGATGCGCGCCGCCTATAAGGACGCCGGCCCCGAGGCCGTTTCAGGTTTTCGCAAAGTGCTTGAAGCGATGATGGATGCTGATATGCGTCATGCCTATAAGAAACTGCGGGATACCACCTCATGAGCGATATGGACGCCCATCTGCTGATTGTTGACGATGACGAGCGCATTCGTGATCTGCTCAAGAAGTTTTTGATGCGGAACGGTTTTCTTGTCACAGCCGCGCGGAACGCCGCCCATGCGAGGCGGGTCTTGTCAGGCCTGGATTTCGACATGATCGTTCTGGATGTCATGATGCCCGGAGAAGACGGCGTCAGCCTGACCAAGGCGCTGCGAGAGACACACGCAACCCCGATCCTGCTGTTGACGGCGCGCGGTGAAACCGAACACCGGATTGCGGGGCTTGAGGCCGGGGCCGACGACTATCTGGCCAAACCGTTCGAGCCGAAGGAGCTGTTGTTGCGCATCAACGCAATTTTGCGGCGGATGCCCGAAACACCTGCACAGGAAACGGCAAGCAAAATCCTGATCCTTGGGCCGATCCGGTACGACGTGGAGCGCGGAGAGATGTGGCAGGGCGAAGACCCAGTTCGTCTGACCGCAACCGAAAGCCAGTTGATGAAGATTTTCTCGGCGCAGCCCGGAGAACCCATAAGCCGCGCCAAGCTGGTCGAAGATCTGGGCCGCGACAAGGGGCAGGCACAGGAACGCGCGGTGGATGTTCAGATCACACGTCTGCGACGCAAGATCGAACAGGACCCAAAGCAACCCCGCTATCTGCAGACAGTCCGTGGGGCGGGTTATATGTTGGCCCCGGATTGATTTTGCCGCTGCGCGGCGATTTTATGCCTTCGGCGAGGATATTTTTAGCCTGATGAAGACTGCTCTTTTGACCCACGCGGATTGCCTTGAACATATGACCCCGGACGGACATCCCGAACGGGTCGCGCGGCTTGAGCGTGTTCTTCATGCGCTGGAATCGCTGGATTTGGACCGAAGGACGTCTCCGCTTGCCGCGGATGATGACCTGCTGCGCATTCACCCCGAAAGCCACATACGGAGTATCCGCAGCAGCCGCCCGACTGAAGGATACAGGCAGATTGACGGCGACACTTTCATGTCTCCGGGATCGGTGGATGCGGCGTATCGTGCAGCGGGTGCTGTCGTTCGGGCGGTCGACCTTGTTCTGGGCGGTGACTCTCCGAATGCATTTTGCGCAATCCGTCCGCCGGGGCACCACGCCGAGTCCGAGACGGCGATGGGGTTTTGTCTGTTCGGCAATGCGGCGCTGGCTGCCAAACATGCGCTGGATCACCACAGGTTGAAACGCGTGGCAGTGGTAGATTTCGATGTGCACCACGGAAATGGCACGCAGGACTTACTGTGGGATGAGGCGCGTGCTTTGGTCATAACCAGCCAGCAGATGCCGTTGTGGCCCGGTACGGGACGTCCTGATGAAACCGGAGCCTACGATACGGTTTTGAATATTCCGCTGCCGCCTCGGTCCGGCGGAGCAGAGATGCGCGCAGCCTACGAAGCCCAAGCCTTCCCGCGGCTACGGGCATTCAAGCCAGAACTGATCATCATCTCGGCGGGTTTCGATGCGCATCAGGATGATCCTTTGGCAGAGCTTAACTGGTCGACCAACGATTTTGCGTGGATCACGGCCGAGCTGTGCAAGATCGCGGATGAGTGTTGTAACGGGCGTATCGTCTCGACTCTGGAAGGCGGGTATGATCTGAACGCACTGGCCGAGGCCACACGTGCCCATGTGGAAGAATTGATGAAGGCAGCCCGATGACCGATACCCCTGTAGATCAGATGACATTTGAGCAAGCGATGAAAGAGCTTGAGGCCGTTGTTGGTCAACTTGAACGAGGCGATGTGGCGTTGGATCAGTCCATTGCCCTGTATGAGCGCGGTGCCGCCTTGAAAAAGCGCTGCGAGGACGAATTGAAGCGGGCTGAAGAAAAGGTGGCCGCGATCACGCTGGATGCGGACGGTCAACCAACCGGGACGACTCCTGTCGAAGGCCTGTAAATGTTTCAGGACATTCTGGCACGGGATGCCGCGCGGATTCAGAAGCAGTTCGATCTGGTTCTGGGCGGGCTGGATGATCTGGATGTGACCCATGCGATGGCGTATGCCACCGAAGGCGGCAAGAGGCTGCGTGGATTTCTTGTTCTGGAAAGCGCGCGGCTGCACGGTGTGGACCCGGCGCAGGCCATTTGGCCCGCAACGGGGATAGAAGCGCTGCACGCCTATTCGCTGGTTCACGATGATCTACCTTGCATGGATGACGATGATCTGCGCCGGGGGCGTCCGACGGTCCATGTGAAATGGGATGAGGGAACGGCGGTTTTGGCCGGGGATGCATTGCAGACGCTAGCATTTGAGCTGTGCGCCCGACCCGAGGTCGGATCGGCCGAGGCTCGCGCAGAATTGGTACTGACTTTGGCCAAGGCAAGCGGTGTGCAGGGCATGGTGCTGGGTCAGGCGCTTGACATTGCTGCGGAAACCGCGAAATCGCCATTATCGCTGGATCAGATTACCCGGCTTCAGGCTGGCAAGACCGGTGCGTTGATTGAATGGTCGGCCTGCGCCGGTGCGCGTTTGGCTGGCGCGGATCCCGAACCCCTGCGCCGATACGCGCGGGATCTTGGACTTGCTTTTCAGATCGCTGACGACATCTTGGATATTGAAGGAGACGCGGCAATCGCCGGAAAGCGTCTTCAAAAGGATACAGAGGCAGGCAAGGCAACTTTTGTGTCGCTGCTGGGTTTGGATACCGCCAAAAGCCGGGCGGCCGAGCTGGTGGATCGGGCCTGCGACGCACTTGAAGGCTATGGGTCAACCGCGGAAACCTTGAAGGACGCCGCGCGCTTCGTTATTGCCCGGGACAGCTAAGCCAGGAACGCGCCAAATGTCAGATCGCCCGAACACGCCCTTGCTGGACCTCGTGAGCCGCCCCGCGGACCTGAAGCAGTTCTCGGACGCGCAGCTACGTCAGGTTGCGGATGAACTGCGAGCGGAAACGATCTCGGCCGTTTCGGTCACGGGCGGGCATTTGGGTGCAGGGCTGGGTGTGGTGGAACTGACCACAGCGCTGCACGCCGTGTTCGATACACCGCGCGACAAGATCATCTGGGACGTTGGGCATCAGTGCTATCCGCATAAAATCCTGACCGAACGGCGCGACCGCATCCGTACTTTGCGCATGAAAGACGGGTTGAGCGGCTTCACCAAGCGCAGCGAAAGCCCATATGACCCGTTTGGCGCGGCGCATAGCTCGACCTCGATCAGTGCGGCACTCGGGTTCTCGGTCGCGCGCGATCTGGGCGGTGTCACGCCCGAAGGATTGGGCGACGCGATCGCCGTGATCGGCGACGGTTCGATGTCGGCGGGCATGGCGTTCGAGGCGATGAACAACGCGGGCCACCTTAAGAAACGCCTGATCCTGATCCTCAACGACAACGAGATGAGCATCGCCCCCCCGGTCGGCGCGCTGTCCAATTACCTGTCCCGAATTTATGCCGAGGCTCCGTTTCACGATCTGAAAGCGGCGGCAAAAGGTGCAGTTTCTCTGCTGCCAGAGCCTTTCCGCGAGGGCGCGAAACGAGCCAAGGAAATGCTCAAGGGCATGGCAGTCGGCGGCACCTTGTTCGAGGAGTTGGGGTTTTCCTATATCGGCCCGCTTGATGGTCACGATATGGACCAGTTGCTGCCAGTTCTACGCACGGTCAAAGCGCGCGCGACTGGCCCGATCCTGATCCATGTGCTGACCAAAAAGGGCAAGGGATACGCTCCGGCAGAGCAAGCCCGCGACAAGGGCCATGCAACGGCCAAGTTTGATGTCGTGACCGGAAAACAGAAGAAAGCACCGTCAAACGCGCCGTCTTATACCTCGGTCTTTGGCAACACGCTGGTGGATGAGGCCGCGCGGGACGACAAGATCGTTGCCGTCACTGCCGCGATGCCGGATGGAACCGGCCTGAACCTGTTTGCCGAACGCTACCCCTCGCGCTGCTTTGACGTGGCGATAGCCGAACAGCACGGCGTAACCTTTGCTGCCGCGCTGGCTGCAGGCGGGATGAAGCCCTTCTGCGCGATGTATTCGACTTTTTTGCAGCGCGGTTATGACCAGGTCGTGCATGACGTGGCCATTCAGCGCCTTCCGGTGCGGTTCGCGATTGACCGGGCGGGCCTTGTAGGGGCAGACGGGGCGACCCATGCAGGGTCATTCGACATTGCCTACCTCGCCAATCTTCCCGGTATGACGGTCATGGCCGCCGCGGACGAAGCCGAACTGGTGCACATGGTTGCCACGGCAGCGGCTCATGACGACGGGCCAATCGCATTCCGCTATCCGCGTGGTGAAGGGGTCGGGGTTGACCTGCCTGAACGGGGCGAGGTTCTGGAAATCGGCAAAGGACGTATGATCCAAAAAGGGGCGCGGGTGGCGCTGTTGTCATTCGGCACCCGATTGGCCGAAGTGCAAAAAGCGGCTGAGGCTTTGTCAGCGCGCGGGATCACACCGACAATTGCGGACGCCCGGTTTGCCAAGCCTTTGGACCGTGACCTTATCCTGGACCTTGCGGCCAATCACGAGGCGCTGATCACCATCGAAGAGGGTGCGATTGGCGGTTTCGGCTCTCATGTGGCGCAGTTGCTGGCCGACGAAGGCGTCTTCGATCACGGCCTGAAATATCGGTCGATGGTTCTGCCTGATATTTTCATTGATCAGGCAAGCCCGGCGGATATGTATGCCGTGGCGGGAATGAACGCGGAACAGATCGAAGCCAAGGTGCTTTCGGTGCTGGGCGTCACCACAATCGGTGAAAAGCGCGCCTAATCGGGCCAATCGGCAGAGCAAAAACCGGAGCTTTCGGGCCCCGGTTCAATTCAACCGCGAGGCGTCAGTAAATCTGACCTCCTCGCGTAGAAACTTCTAATCAGCTTGCGGGTTCGCCCAGCGCGTTCATCAGCGTGCCCAGATTGTGCTGGAACATAGCAAGGTAGCTGGTCGCTGGGCCTCCCCGCTCGGACAGCGCATCGGAAAACAGGCGGCCACCGATGACAATGCCGGTCTCGTCCGAGATTTGCTGAACCAGAGCGGGGCTGGTGATGTTTTCCACGAACAGAGCGGCTGCACCTTCGGCCTTCAGTTGGTCGATCAGGATGGCCAGATCTTTTGCGGATGGTTCCGCCTCGGTGTCGATCCCGACAGGGGCCAGGAAGGTCAGGCCATAGGCATCAGCCAGATATCCGAACGCATCATGCGCGGTCACGACGGTGCGGCGGTCCGCAGGCAAATCTGCCAACTTGGATTTGGTCTCTGCGTCCAGCGCCTCAAGCTCTGCGATATAGGCGTCAGCATTGGCCGCGATCTGATCCGCGTGCTCAGGCATCGCAGCTTTCAACACATCCGCGACATTGGTCACATAGACCACCCCGTTCGACAATGAGTTCCACGCATGCGGGTCGATTTCGCCGTCGACCTTGACCGGAGTAATCCCATCGGTGGCGACGTGTACCGTGGCATCAGTACCCGATTCTGAAATGAGCGTGTCGGACCATGTTTCAAAGCCCAGACCGTTGACAAAGATGATGTCTGCCTTGGCGACAGCTTTGGCGTCGGCGACCGAGGGCTGATAGACATGCGCGTCTGCATCGGGGCCAACGATCGTCGTCACGTTGGCCAGATCGCCAACGACCTCTTCAACCATGTCCCCGAGGATCGAGAAACTGGCGACAATCTGGACGTCGTCCTCACCTGCAATGGCCGGAAATGCGACCAACGCAAACGAAGCCGAGGCGATGCCGGCATAGAGCGATTTTATAAGAGTCATTGTGCTTTCTCTTCTTGTTGAATCTGAGCAACGGGAATGTCGTTGGACACGACTGGTTTGCGGGCTCTTTTGCCAAAACCAAGTGGGCCGAAGATGGCCGAGACTAGGAAAATTCCGCCCGCGACCAGAACAATGGCCGGTCCGGACGGGGTCTCTGGGAACAGGTAAGACAGGGTCAGCCCGATCCAGCAACTGGACAGCGCAAAAACGAAGCCCAGAACCAACTGAGCTGTAATCGTACTGGCCCAGTATCGTGCCGCTGTTGCGGGCAGGATCATCAGACCAACGGCCATCAGCGTGCCCAAAGTCTTGAATGCGGCCAGCAGGTTCAGCACCAGCAGCAGCATGAACCCCTGATCCACCAGCCAAGGCCGCCGCGTTTGAGTTTCAAAGAAAACCGGGTCGCAGGTGCTGACAATCAAAGGCCGCAGAAGGAAGGCAAAGGCCACCAGCGTTACGGTCGCCACACCGCCCACCAGCAGCATCGACGCGTCGTCGATCCCAAGGATCGAGCCAAACAGGAAGCTTTTCAACGGAACAGCCGACCCCGCCGCAGACAGAATGAATATCCCAACCGCCAGCGCGATCAGATAGAGCGACGCAAGGCTGGCGTCGCTGCGCAGGATCGTTCTGCGCGCCAACAACGCCGTCAGCATTGCGACACCGACGCCCGCGATCAGACCGCCCACCAGCAATGACATGACTGACAGGCCAGCGGTCACGAAACCAATGACAATGCCCGGTGTGATCGCATGCGCCATCGCCTCGCCCGCCAGCGACAGACGCCGCAGAACAAGAAACGCCCCGACCGGAGCAACCGAAGCCGACAAGACGGTCGTGACCACGAAAGCACGGCGCATAAAGGCGAAGCCCCACATTTCGCTGAGCAGTTCAAACATGCGCGGGCTCCTGCGGTTTTGGGCTGGACCGGAACATCCAGGACGCCTGACTTTCGGACAGATACCCCTGCGCCACCAAACGGTCCGGCGTCAGTACATCATCCACCGGGCCATGCGTGGCCTCTTGCCCGCCAAGCAACAGGGCGTGGCTGCAATGGTCCAGCACCGAAGACAGGTCGTGCACCACCAACACGACTGAGCGTCCCTCGTCACGCCAGCGGTGAATAATCGACAGCAGATGCGCCTCGGTGCTTTGGTCAACGGCTGCAAATGGCTCGTCCAGCAGGATCAGCGGTGCGTCCTGCATAATGACACGCGCGAACAGGGCGCGCTGCAACTGCCCACCTGACAGCATGTGAATTGGGCGGTCAGCGATATCAAGAACACCGGCCTCGTCCAGCGCAGCGGTCATTCGGTCACGTGCCGCATTGTCCAGCCCCGACCGAAATCCAAACCCGCGCCAGGCACCCATTGCCGCCAAGTCCCGCACGCGAATTGGGAAACGCCGGTCAAATTCTGTCATTTGTGCCAAGTAACCGATTTCGCGCGGGCGGCCCTTGGGCCAATTCAGGCTGCCCGACAGCGGGTCCATCAAGCCCAATAACATTTTCACAAACGTGCTTTTACCTGACCCGTTGGCACCTAACACAGCCAAGGTTGTTCCCGCCTCGATATCCATCGTCAGTCGGCGAAACAACGTCAGTTCGCGGTACCCAAGCGTCACATCGCGGATTTGCAGAACGGCCGTCATCAGATCACCATGTAAATCGCAAGCCACAACAGCGCAGACAGCACCAAGGCACCCGCGACCAGAACCGGCACGCTGAGCTCGGTCAGGCAGCGTCCGCGTTGGCCCACGGCATAATTCGAACGGCGCGTCATGGGGTTGCCTCGCAGGGCATAAGGCAAGCGTAATCAGACAGCGTCAAGGCGGCGATGTCCCTGCACATTCTGCAGGGCCTGAACTGACAGTAATGCAATGACATGCGCATCGCCTCCTTCATTCAGACGGGGGACAAGCGAGTACAAGACAACGGGCGGCACAACCGCTTGAAACATTGTCATCTCCCTCTGGGACACCCCGCCCAGGTTCTTAAATATTCGGATGGCAGGTCTCCTGACTTACGGGTCTACGCTTTCCCGATCCTTCCCAGACAAATGCCCAGTGGACGATCTCGGGTCGCTCACCGCCTACAGTTGCGGGGGCAGTCACGGACTTGACCCATTTGACCGGGTCGCACCGTATTCCCTTTTATCCCTTCCCGCAAACAGCGGTCGGGAACCATCCCGGCGACAAAATAGGAACCGGGTCGATTCGGCAAGGGTCCACACCCAGCCTTGGCAGTTGTACGCCGCTGCGCGGGGCGCGACAAAAGGAAGCCCGACCCCAAGACCACATGCGCTCTGAACAGAGGTTAAATGCGAGAATAAACGCCATGTTGCGGTTTTCCTTTGGCATTGCCTCTCAACTTCGACCCTTCCGGCCAAGGTTGAACACCTGATCTTGAAGCAGTTTCGACTAATGAAGGGCAAGACAGCGATCCAACTTGTCGAATCGTTTTTCTGAAACAGACGTTGAGACCCACTATATCTAAGTGTTCGGTATGCACTACCGCGGTTTGCGCTGTTACGATGCCCCGCGATTACCCAATTGCTAATCCTGACCGCAGCCCGGACCGAATTTATCAAAGTCGAAAACGCAACCGGCACCAAGAAAAATGGCTGAAAGCCTTGATCCCAAATCCTAATTTGCATCGAAATTGAGAGGAGTGGTGCCTCAAGAGGGACTCGAACCCCCGACCTTGTCCTTACGAATTTTACCGTCCATGTGTTGGACGTGACCGGATCAGGCCCGCCGAACCCACATAACTCATTACGATTGCTTGACTAATTATCGTGTCGATCTTGGACGGTGCTGGACCATGGAAGAGAACGTTTGACGTACATCCCCTACTAATCCCCTACTAGTGACCCTACTCCATCGACGGGTGTCGAGACAGGCGGCCCAACTGCGTGCCCAGCTTCGAAGGAGTTGGCGAGGTACCTCGAGCGAACTGGTGAAATCACAAGCGCCATTTTCCAGAATTTTGCTTGGCGGTTCAAAGCCTCTCGTACACCGCGAACCCGCAACACCCACTATCGCTCATTTCTTTCGCGCTCGGCCGTGTTTCGATCTCGGAAGATATGCGGAAGACGGGTCAAATTCAGTGCGAACACGGAAAATCTCGTATGGGGCTGTACGAATTCCTATCATGTAGCGGCCATCAGGCGCTCGCCTCTTGTCCTTCTTAAAAGACCATCCTCGAGACGCAGCATAGTCAACCAGTTCCTTAACATTTCGGATCTGCGCTCTATCGAGTAGTTCTTGTAAGGCGCGTTGATTTGGATCGTTGTTCGGATTTGGCGAGCCTGGGCCTTCCCTCCCCAAGCGAGCATGATTTGACCTCTTTATGCTCTGCTTCCCTTTACAATCTGGATACTTCACACACCCAAGAAATTTACCCCACTTACCTGGGCGCTCGACCAGCCAACCATCTGAGCATTCCGGGCAAGCTGGAAAAGTTGCTCCACAGCTGCAAGCCAGCTGTCCGGGCTGGGTTTTGTCCGCGACTGGGAGATCCTTGCCGCATACGTTGCAAGGTCGAAGCGTCTCACCGCAGAGCTTTCGGTGCTCGCACTGGAAGTACGGGTTCCCCTTCTTTGAGGTTTGCGCGAGCATTCTGCCCCCGCATGCACCGCATCGGTGTTCGGCAATGCCCGCTTCACCGAGCTCAACCGCTCCATAATCAGGGTTTTCAATCAGCTCACGCGCGAAGACAGAAGGCCTTTGCCGATCTGCCAGAACCGTTACGGTTTTCCGAGCTCGCGTTAGGGCGACGTAGAACAGCCTCCTTTCCTCGGCGTGGTCGTATTCCTCTGGCTTAGGAAGAACGAGATCCAGCAAAGGATCGTCCACAATCTCAGACGGAAACCCCATGCGGTCAGAGGCCGCTTTTAGTATCACCACGTGATCGGCCTCCAATCCCTTGGAGCGATGGACCGTCATGAACTTTAGAGAGAGGTTTGAAAAGCGCCTTCGCAGCTGGGGCAGCTCTTCTGGGCTCAAGTAATTATAGCGACCAAGCAAGAGAACGGATGTTTCGCTTCCGCTGGCGGCAGCTTCGACATCTTCAAGAGCAGATTTGAGTGCATCAAGCTCCTGACCCCACCCGTAGTGTGCAACCCTAATCGCCGGGATTTCTGATGTACCCGCCGGAATTACTTGTTTTGTGATTTGTGACGGGTTCTGAAGAACGAATGTTCGAGCGGGTATGGCAATTTTGTCGACACTTCGAAATGTGCGCCCAAGATCAACCGAGCTGTGTATACCAGATGCCCCAGCGAAGACGCCGCCAAACTCTTCACCGAAGTCTCTCATCAGATGAATATCTGATCCAGTGAACCGATAGATTGACTGCCAATCGTCTCCAACTGCAAAAACCCGCGCGTCTTGATGTTGCGATTTGAGGGCCTTCAGCAGGCTCGCTCTTCCTTCGGAAATATCCTGAAACTCATCCACCAGAAGGTGGCGGTAGGGGCTCTTGTACCGACCCGCTTTTACATGCTCCGTCGCCCGAACGATCATATCTTCAAAGTCGATGCGGTCGCCCAACCGATTTTGATAGGCGTTAAGTACTGGTTCGAAGATTTTTAAGAACGCAGCGCCGCGCGCCTTATCACGGGATCTTTTCGCCCGGTCTAGACAGTTCGAAATACTCGTCCCAGAGCTTTTGAAGTGCCGAAGGAACGTGCCTAGGACTTGCGTAAAGGTGTCTACCTGACCCATTTCCGTCAGCTGTTCGAAGACCTGCTCAGGTGGGATTGGGTTGGGGGTGGCGTAGGGCGCAAGCTTCTCTTCCAGCGTCTCTGTCAGACGACCTTCAACACGTTCGTAGCTGAAAGTTTCGACCAGAGTTGTTTCATGTTCGGCGTGGACCTTCCGTTTCCACTCCATGCCTTCAAGATATTCTGTGCGATCGACGTGAGGTGCAGTTGTAAGCCTGGCTTCTCCGTTCGGTCCTTGAGACTTCCGAACGCCGAAGTGCTCAATATAGACGCCGCTTTCAGTAAGTCGGAAGTCCGGTGTGTAGGCAGTCCTGTCGTTCTCTGGGAGATCGTGTTCGTAGTCAGGCTCATATTCGTAGGCTATGCCATTCAAGTAGAGCCAATTGGCGATTTCCCACTCTTCGAAGCTCTTCACTAGTTCGCCTTGCAGCGTTCGAAGCTCATGCGACTCAACGTACTGATAATATTCGTCCTTTGTCTTGAAGTCCCATTCGCTCTTGTAGGGCCAATAGAACTCCGAAAACCACTTTAGGAGCAGCGCACCGAGCGCCGGTTGCGCCGCAATGTCGTTGAAGAGAATGTCCCGTAGAAGCACCGTGAATTGCTTGTCGTCGCTTGCATGCGCCGCCAGCGCCGGAGCTCCGCTCTCGACCTGGCGTATGATACTATTGCCAAGTGCGTGGAAGGTCAGCGCGTCCACCTTCGCGCCTGCCCGCTCTTCGATGCGAGTGGCCATTTCGGCGGCCGCATCTTTTCCGAATGCCATGAGCAAAATTTCGTCTGGTCGCCGAATACCGCTTTTGATCAGGTATGCGGCTTTGGCGACGATTACACTTGTCTTGCCGGAACCTGCCCCAGCAAGAACAAGCGTCGCGTCTTCGTCGGTAGTAACAGCCAGTCGCTGCTCCGGCGTCAGTGGGTTTGACTCGATCGTGTTGAAGAAGTCTTCGAATTGGCCGAGCTCCGCGTCAGTAAATATCTTGATTGCGGCGTTGCGCAATTGCACTGGCTCTCTCTGAAACTTCCAAACTCGATCCAGGATTTTCTGCTGTTCAGGTGGCAGGACACCTTTGGGTATCTCGGCTGGCAGTTTCTCAACTACAGCGTTTGCGCGCTCCAAGAATGGTTGGAGAAGGCACGCTGATGGATAACGTTTCGGCTGATCCAAACGTCCAACTGCTTCAGCCAGAGCGCGGAGTTCTCCGTCAGAGTGGTCGACCTGCTCGACAAAGTGTCTCCGCCAAGCAGTGTTGGCCGATGTGACGAAGTCGGCTGCATCTGACTTCTTAAAGCTGGCGACTTTGACCTCCTCACCGCCCCTGATGGTCACCATCACCGACGACTTCCCCAAGGTCTTGGTTACTTGCAGGGGGTGCGTAATGTCCGCGAACGAATATTGTCTGGGGGCTCTAGATAGTATTGTTACCCCAGTATTCGAAAGCGCGATTCCTCTGTATCGGTGCCCCAGAAGGCTCATTACCAGGCCGGCAAGCCGGCTTCGCACTATCTCTTTCCGCTTCTTTGGTTCCATAGTGCGCAATTACTCCGGTTCTTAATCGCCAATTTTCTACAGCAAAATCAGACGGCAGTAAGGCAGCAACCTAAGCGCAGGTGCGTTCCCAAAGGCACCAACGCGCCAGCGCTAAGCGCGACGATCGCCCCGGATTGCCCATTCACCGCGACCAACGTTGGCGAAAAGATCAGTCCCACGATAGTTGGCCGAGTCGGACGAGTGATCTTCCAGCGTCCTTCTAATAGTTGCATCAAGCGTCTTTGGAACTGAGCGCCCAGCGTTCTGGCGGATATTCTCTACTTCCCTATAGATCGAATGCAGGGTGGCAGTGCCTCCGAGTCTACGAATTGCTTCGAACACGTCATCTACCCAGCGGATCTTTCCCAATGGAGTCTCCTTCTCAATTGTTTGACCAAGAGTCTTTTCAGAGCTTTTTACCTCTAAAGACTCGGAAGAATCGGTTGGTTGTGAGAAAGACTCGGATCTCGGATGTGTTCCTTCCGACTCCGCCGCCAGATTTTTTGCTTCAGAGTCTTTGATCAACGTGTAATCCGGCAATACTCTAGAAAGTATTTCATTTTCAGACTCTTCACCGTCTGTTCGCAGCGCCCAGATCAAGGCGAATACGCTGGTTTCGACTTCAATACTGCGCATTGGGACCTCCCATTGTAGCGGTTCGGCATATGTAGTGAGCCGCATGCCTCACGTCAAGAGGTAAACATTTACAATCCCCCAATTGGTTTGATTGGCTTGCGCTTCCTGCATTATCCGTCGCCGCAATTCCCCTCACCTGTAATCACAGCTTGTGCACGGCTCTCCCGAAGCGCCCAAATGTTAACCTGAACCGCAATACACAGTTTTGTTAGCCACAGGTGCAACTGCCAGCCGCACCAAACCCGGTAAACACGGCAAACCAGGGCAACCCCACCCCATCGACGGCGTACGGCGCTTACGGTGGGCGAGCCATCCCAGGTTCGAACGAGTTGGCGAATGGAGCTGGGCCTTGGTGCCGTCATCGCAATATGGGTTCGGCATAATCTACTACCATGCCGCGTTTGGCTCGTTATAGTTGTCACAAAATTGCAGTAAAATGGAAATTTGTGATTAAAAATGGCGACTTGGACGGGATATGAAACAACACCGGCAGTTCTTGCTCAGGCAGACGCATGGAAATCCAGGTGCCTGCAGGGCAGTGGCAGCGTTTTTTCAGATCAGGCACTTTGGACCACCGAAAATTTCGCTGATCTAAGGACACATTTTGTCGATAACCCAATTTTGGGTGATCAAAAATTCTATGAAAAACTTGCCCTTCAGCTAGAAGGCGCAAGACCGGAAGTTGCTAAGCTCGCAGCCGAGGCGTTGTGGTTGTTGCTTATGTTCGTCGGCGATAGCTACTTTGGTGCCGCAACCAAGACGGACCGCATTCGAGAGGTCTGGGAGCTTTCGGGTGACCAGCTCCCTAAGACTGCGGCCCTTAATGCAGACGCATTGGCTGGGGTCGCCAACCCAGGGACTGCATTTCTTACAAAGATTCCCGATGAGTTTGGCTTTCTTACTGAGTTGCTTGTTGCTTGGAAACAGATGCCGGTCGAGAACCGCTCGACATTGCTGGACGACGCCCCCTGGGAGCTATGTGAATGGGTCGCAAGTAATGATGGCAGTGCGGTTAGAGCGTTTCGCCACATGTTTCTGTATTTTTGCTACCCGTCATATTTCGAACGGATTTGCAGCAGAAATCACAAAAAGCAACTCTATGGTTCTTTTTCTGAAATCTTAGATCAGGATCAGGACTTTTTTAAAGTCGATAAAACTCCATGCAATTTGGACAAAACCATTCTCTCAATCCGCAAGAAATTGGAAGCAGAGCACGGCACAACAGGGATCGATTTTTATGACAAGAACTTAAGGGACAGATGGGGAAAAGAGGACAAAGATTCAAAAAAACGCAAGACCGGTGCCGGTAGTGAGCAACCCGCCGCGGGTCCCAACATTTGGATTGAGAAGACGATCGTCAAAAGCAGACCTGATCGTCAGTCAGGGGAACACCGTCTTGGCGAGGCACTTTGGTCGCCACAACGCGCCAAAAACGGTGGTGACTTCTATTCAAGTATGCGTTTGGTGGCACCTGGTGATATCGTTCTGCACCTGACAGACAACCTCGGTTTCACAGGCAAGTCCGTAGTTGCTGAGGAGGTGAATGATCAGTTTGTCGGCCTTCCAGACACCGATTGGGCAGGCCAACCTGGCTATCGTGTCCAACTACGTGAATTCGAACCTCTGGACCCAGAACTAGCGCGCGATGTGTTCTTCAAGGACGCGGAAATCGGACCAGAAATGCGCGCCCTCTTGGATACCGAAGACGGCCACGGTCTGTTCTACAATCGGAAACTCGAATTGAATCAAGGCGCGTATTTATCCAAAGCGCCTCGGTCTTTGGTGTCCCTGCTTAATAAGGCGTATCAGAAGACCGCAGGGAGAAAGCTGGTTGATTTGCCCGATGTGACCACCCCCGTCAAACGCCGAAAGACGAGCACAATGCAGACCAAATCTCTCAATACGATCTTCTACGGACCCCCGGGAACTGGGAAGACATATGTCACTGCAAGGCGCGCCGTAGAAATCTGTGATGACCTGGCTCCCGCTGAAAATGGGGAGCTACGGGAACGTTATGACCAGCTCGTAAAACAAAAGCGGGTCGAATTCGTTACTTTTCACCAGACGTATGGCTACGAAGAGTTTGTTGAAGGGCTACGACCAGAAACGGGTGAAAGCGACGACGAGACCTCGAGCGCGGGTTTTCGGCTTCAACCCGTGGACGGTGTGCTCAAAAGGATCGCCGACAGAGCAAGAAAACTACCGAGCACGACTGCAGAAACTTTTGACCCTTCAGGGCGGAAGGTCTTTAAAGTTTCACTCGGGCGCAGCAATAACCCCGAAGACGATTATTTGCGCGATGAATGTCTAAAGAATGGATATGTCCTCTTGGGTTATGGAGGCGAAATTGACTGGTCAGGTCCGCAGTTTGATAGCTACGAAGCGATAGCAAATCGATGGCGAGAGGAGCCTGGGCAAGAAGACACTGACGGGCGCCATGGCAACATCGTATTCACGTCACAGATACGCGTTGCAATGCAGGCTGGCGATGTCGTTCTAGCAAGTCGAGGAAACCGTCGGATACAGGCGATAGGCATTGTATCAGGACCTTATGAGTATGTTCCTCGCGACATTGATGAATACCACCATCGACGCCCAGTTAAGTGGCTCTGGAAAGATGAAACGGATGACGGCATTGCCGTAGAGGATATTTACTCAAAGAACTTCACCCAGCACCCGATCTATCAGCTCTATAACAATCAGATTAACTGGGACGCTTTGGTGCCTTATGTCCAAGAAAAGAGATCGGCCGCTCCACCACCACCCCATGTTTTGATTATCGACGAAATTAACCGTGCTAACATTTCCAAGGTTATGGGTGAGCTCATAACGCTTTTGGAAGAGGACAAGAGATCCGGCGCACAAAACGAAATCTCTGTGACTCTGCCGCACTCGGGCGAGGCATTCACGCTGCCACCAAACCTTCACATCATTGGAACAATGAATACGGCTGATAGGTCAATTGCTCTGCTCGACACGGCCCTGCGACGGCGCTTTCATTTCGTAGAAATGCCACCGAAGCCCAATGTTCTCAAAGAGATTGACGGCGTTGATGTCGCCTCTGTGCTCGAAAGCATCAATTTCCGTTTGGAGTGGTTCCTTGGAACGGACCAACTCATTGGTCACGCGTGGTTGATGGGCGCAACGACTCTCCCTGAACTCGATGCAGTCATGTCGAAAAAAATAATGCCTCTTCTGCGCGAATACTTCCATGAGGACCTTGATCGTGTTCGGGCCGTGCTTGGCGGTGGAGACAGCTTCTTGCAGCGTGAAAAGATCCCGACACCACCCGGAATCGATGACTATGGCGAGGAGCGCTGGAAGTTTGTGGATCGCTACTTAAGCGAAGGTTCATACGGGTTAGCGGCTTATGCGGAAGCCATTACTGGTGCGGAACCGGTTGATTCTGAATGACGGCTCTAGGATCCAAACCACTACCAACCATTACACGGCGCGAATGGCAGGAACTGCGCGTGGAGGATGGCGGCCTTCGCGAGTCTCAAGCCGACAGGTTACACGGTGTTGCTGTACAAGCTGCGCGCCAACTAAGGCTTCCAGAAACTGGCGTGCTTACCAGGACCCATCATGGATTGAGAGCCCAGCAGGTCACGGGAATTCTGTCGATCCCAGGCCTTACCGTTGAAATACTCCCCAAGATTGAAGGCGAAGACGGCGCTGTTCGCGGTGCATTAATCCGAATGCTTGCGGTCGCCTATGACTTGCGCGTTTCCGAAGGGGAATTGTCCTCTCTGCAAACCCAAAGGCACGACTTGCTTGAACTGCTAATCCGCCTTTTCTGCGAGAGACTGCTTGCAGCAGTTAAGCACGGCCTTTCACGGCAATACCTAGAGCGAGAGGACGACCTTCCCGTGTTCCGCGGCAGTCTGCTCGTAAAGCGCCAGTTGACGATACACGCAGCGCGCCCGGACCGGCTGGCGTGCAGATTTGACGAACTAAGTGAAAATACTCCGATCAATCGGGTTCTCAAGGCAGCGGTACTCCGGTTAGCGAAACTTGCTCGAACTGCCGACAACCTCAGGCGGCTGGATGAGCTGGCAAGCCGTCTTGAGCATGCGGGAACCAGCGCTAGACCGCTTGCAGAGCCGGTTCGCTTAGACCGTACGAATACCGCATTCCATAGCGTGTACGGTTTGGCGAGATTGTTCTTGTCAGGCGATTGGCAAAGTACCGTTTCTGGTGGGCCGTCAGGGTTCTCTCTGCTCTTCCCGATGAACGACCTGTTTGAGAAGTTTATTGGTAAAAGCTTAAAGCGCGCGTTGTCACCATTGCCGGTACGACTCCAAGATCGCAGGCATTATGCTTTGAGGCACCTTCCAGGAGGAGCGGGGGCATTTTCACTCAGACCCGATGTAGTTGTTGAGGCCGAAGATGGGCCCGTGATCCTCGATACGAAGTGGAAACGTCTTGATACTGAAGACGTAAGAAATCGGAACGTGTCACAGTCAGACGTTTATCAGATGCTGGCTTACGCTCATGCCTACGATGCCGATCGGCTTATCCTACTTTACCCATGGGACAGCCACCTAGGCGAACCGGGACTATTGAAGGAATGGAATGTGGCCGGTACGAAGCGCTTGCTACAAGCGGTTTGCGTAGACGTAGGTCGTCCAAATCAGGTGATCCATCAGCTTCGTCGGCTCTTCTTGTCATTCCCTGCGGATCGATAAACCGGGTCACCCCACCCCATCAACGGGTATTTGTTAAAGGCAGGGGGTGCAGGTCCCGCGCCCCGAGGTCATGGGCGGAAGGGTGCCCGTCGATCGAGAATCGAAGACCGGCCTTTCGAAGGGGTTACTCTAACACCACCATCCTTGAAACCCGGCCTCACGCGCGTGCGCGCGCGAGAGGCAAGTCGGACCGTCTTGGACGCAGACAGACAGAGCCGCCCAGAATCATCTATCTATCTGATTTTCATTGTATATTTTCGAAGAAACCCCATATTGAATGTAGGATTCATGGAGGTAAAAATGCCCGCATTTCACTTCACTAAGCGCTCTGTCGAAGCACTTGATAATCCCGCGAAAGGGCAGGTTTTGTATAGAGACACAACGCTCAAAGGCTTCGGTGTACGTGTGGGCTCCGCATCCAAAGTATTTTTCACCGAAGGACAAGTGAACAACCGAACTAGGCGAGTGACTATCGGGCGAGCAGACGTCATCAGCGTGGATGAAGCTCGCAAGCGTGCTCTTGGAATTCTGAGCGTGTCTGACGTCAGCGCCAATGGGACATTTTAGGTCGATTTGATAAGAGAGGGTTT